>JBKJUN010000147.1:0-3344 GCA_046590555.1 Bryobacter sp.
GACTGGGTTTGGTCTTACGGATACGGTTCATCCAATTAGCAGTCTGCTTCTTTCTGCTAGACGGAACCCGGCGGCCACTGCTGAAAAGCTGGATCCGCCCGCTGCTTGGCCCCGAAAGCCTCTTCGTTGTACCTCGAGAAGAGCTCTACTACAACGATATGAAGATCTACAAAGTGCGCGAGAAATTCGATCAAACCATGAAAGAATTGAGAGCCTCACCATGCCGGGATCTTGCCATGGACATCAACCACTTCCAACTGGAATATCCAATCCAGGCACTAATCCTAAAGGATCACCCTGAAACCAGATTCGTCCACATCAATACCGTCAACCCCTCCCGCAAATACGAAAGCCGCATGAGCGTCATCAAGCCCTGCCTTCTCATTTGCCTGGCCTGTGACCGCTAGAAGTTGCGAGGCCCCAGCCCGTTGTATTCTTTCTGCTCAAGCAATAAAAACGACGGCCAGGTTCAGGCCGTCGTAGATGTTGAAAGTGATACCTGGTTGGATTCTCATCGGGCTCTCTAACGGTCAAGCAGTAGAGAGCCCGAAAGACCCTTTAGGATTTTTTGCGAGGGGTGAACTTCATCGAAGCCGAGTTCATGCAGTAACGTAAACCGGTAGGCTTGGGGCCGTCTTCAAAAACGTGTCCCAGATGCCCATCGCAGCGTGCGCACTGATTCTCGACGCGAACCATCCCGAGAGTGCTGTCCGTGATGTTCTTCACATTCTCTTTGGCAATCGGTGCCCAAAAGCTGGGCCAGCCGGTGCCTGAATCAAACTTCGTCTTTGAATCAAATAGCGCCGTACCGCAACAGATACAGTGATAAACACCGTCTGCATAGTTTTTGTTCAACTTGCCAGAAAATGCCCGTTCGGTGCCTTGCTTGCGAGCGACGTGGAACTCTTCGGAAGAGAGTATTTTCTTCCACTCGTCATCGGACTTAACCAGCTTGTCTACTTCAATCACGCCGGTCTGCTTGCCCACATCGTCAAACTCGACGATCTTGATCTTCTTGGGCGCAGCATTCAAAGCAAACGCGGAGAGTGTCAACATAAAGATCCTTCGATTGGTGAGTTTCATCTACTTTCTCTTCCTGACGCAGCCCGGAAACTGCTTCTTCAGTTTTTCGACCTTGGGGTCGCTTACGGCAACCACGTAGCCGGTCTTGTTGTTTGCCGAGTAATCCTGGTGATAGCCCTCGGCGGTATAAAACTTGTCCACTGGAACCAGTTGTGTCACGATCGGGTTCTTTAAGACATGAGCGGCATCCAATTGCTTGATATACGCATGCGCAATCTTTTTCTGCTCCTCATCGGCGTAGAAAATCGCGCTCCGGTATTGCGGCCCGATATCGTTGCCTTGGCGGTTCAATGTCGTTGGGTCGTGAGCAACGGCGAAGAAAATCTTCAGCAGTTGGCCATAGGTCACCTTCGAAGGGTCGTAGGTGATGAGAATCGCCTCGGCATGAGCAGTGCGCCCGCTGGAGACGATGTCGTACTTCGCCGTCTCCTTGGTGCCACCGGAGTAGCCGGAGATGACGTCATCGACGCCCTCCATAATTTCAAAAACAGCTTCTGTACACCAGAAGCAGCCGCCGGCCAGGATGGCCGTGGCCTTACTCTTGGTTGGGGCAAGCTTGGCATCTACTGCCGGGTCTGGAAAGTCAGCAGCCATTGTAGGAGCTCCTTGAATAGCGAACCATACGCCGAGGGCGGCAGGCATGAATTGTTGGATCAGTTTTCGCATACGACAACCTATTGTCTACTCTACTGGATGAAGTTACGCTGCGTGTGGGTACAGAATCTGAGAAAAGGATTTCAGCAACGGACGGGAGAACTGCCACGTCTCTTGTCAGTGGAGGATGTATTCGAATGAACATGAAAATTATATCTGGAGTGTTTTTGGCCGGAGCGCTGATGCTCCCGGCGCAAGACGTCGCAACTGCAACCAAAAAGGCGGCCAAAGCCACTGAAAAAGGTGCGAAGGTTGTAGCCAAAGAAACGACCGAAGTCTCGAAAGACGTCGCACACGCCACCGTCAAAGGTGCCAAAGTTGTCGGCAAAGAGACCAAGGAAATCAGCAAAGATGTCGCTAATGGAACTGAAAAAGGTGCCAAGGCAACGGTCAAAGGAACAAAAAAAGGCCTAAAGGCTGCTGGCAAAGCAGTCGAAAAGCCTTTCGATAAGAAGTAATAGACGCAAATCCCTTGTGCATGCATTTAGCGCCCCAACCGGGGCGCCATTTTTTTGCTACCTGTCGAGGACGTCATTCATAGCCTGTCGAGGCGAGAGCCGGTTTGGTCCAAGCAACCGTCAATCACAATAGGAGGTTCCTTAGAGAACTTATGAAATTGATGATTGCAACTTCGGTCCTGGTAGCCACGGGCCTCTTCGCCCAGACGGCCACCCCGCCCCCAGCCGGTGGCGACACAAGCAAGATGGAAAAGAAAGGCAAACATAAGAAGCCACACACAAAAAAGATGGCTGTCCCTAACCGTTAACGTTCCTGGCCAATCAGCCCCAAGTGGGTGTGGTGGACCCACACCCACCAAATCGCACCTACAAAACAAATCACCGTAAGGATTCTGGCAGATTCGCCATACCGGGACATCCGACAAGACGTACACTGTTCAATATGTCGTTTCCCCCAAAGACAGATGGCGAAGCAATCCTGCGATCAGCCCTCGAAATCATCGAAACTCAGGGCTGGGCGGCACTCTCAATGCGAGAACTCGGCCGCAGGCTAGGTCTGCGTGCCTCAAGTATTTATCACCACTTCCCCGATCGTAACGCCATAGAAACTGCCCTCGGTGCCAAAGCCTCCACCAGCCTCCTGCTTGCACTCAGATCCGCCTCAACAGGACAAAAGGGCAAAGCCAGAATTCAATCCTTCGCCATGGCCTATGTCGACTTCGCAACAAACAATCAGGCCCTTTATCATCTGATTGCTGGACTTCCATCCTCCAGCGACACAGTTCCCGAAAGCAAAGCTCTTTGGAATCTTTTCATTGATGCCGTCGGTGCACTCACGGGAAACAAAGAAGATACCGCAGCGGCAGTAGCCCTTTGGGCATTCCTACATGGATACGTAACCCTCAAAGCTGCGGCTAAATTTGGAAGTTTCGGCGCACAAGGCGGGCTGGAGCGAGGCCTCTCAGCACTACTCACAGGACTCGCAAAAAAACAGAATATACTTTGAAGCGGTAATCCTATGCTCCGTCGCACCTTTCTTTCCTCCACCGCCGCCGCCTCGACGGCCTACGATCTCTCGGCACAGACCTTCGACGTTCAGAAGAAGCGCCGGGTTGGCATGATCGGATCCGGCTGGTATGGCAAGTCCGA
>JBKJUN010000178.1:0-2449 GCA_046590555.1 Bryobacter sp.
CTTGGAATGGGGGAGGCGCACCGGGAGACGGTGGCTGGGGAGAAGGTGCATGTGGCTCCAGCAACTCAAGCCGGCTCTCCCCAGCCCGAAGCATCGCCACATGCACCTTCTCCCCAGCCACCGTCTCCCGGTGCGCCTCCCCCATTCCAAGTACGCCCTGATAGAACCGCAACGCCTCATCAATGCTCCCAACGGCAATCCCCAAGTGATCAATAGCAAACCGCGCAGCCTCAACAACCGGAACCCGCCGCGGCAACGCCTGCAAGCCCGCCCACACCTCAGCCATCCCCTCACCCGTCGTCGCCACAGTCTTCAGAATCGGCTTCTCTCCATGCACCTCAGCTTCAATCTCGCGATACAACTTCTCGGCACCAGCCATATCGCTCTTGTTGATCACAAACAGATCCGCGATCTCCATGATCCCGGCCTTGATCGCCTGGATCTCATCGCCCTGCCCCGGCACCAGCAGCACAGCCACCACATGCGCAAGCCGAGCCACATCAATCTCGTCCTGCCCCACCCCCACCGTCTCCACAATCACCACATCAAAGCCTGCTGCATCAAACACCCGCACCAGCCCCAGCGTCGTCGGTGCCAGCCCACCCATCGCCCCACGCGTAGCCATACTGCGAATAAACACACCAGCATCCTGGTGATGCCGCTGCATCCGGATCCTGTCCCCAAGCAAAGCCCCGCCAGTCCTCATACTAGAAGGGTCCACAGCCACCACCGCCACCTTCAACCCAGCACCGCGAATCACCGCAACAAGCTGATCGGTAAAAGTACTCTTCCCCGCCCCAGGAGGCCCCGTCACCCCAACTACCAAAGCCCCGCCACTAACTAACCCCTCCAGCCGCTGCCCCATCTCAACCAGCGTGCAAGCCCGCGCCACCGCACGCCGGTCTCCGTCCAAAACTCCTGCTAATATTTCCGCTCTCATCACTTCAAATATTATCTGGCATAGCGAGATCCGTACCCTCGGCAAGTGTTGCATTGGGTGTGGCGATCCTGGCGCTAGACTAAACGCAAGAGGTGAGCGACATGCAAGATGCCAATTTAATTGTTTCAAACCCGAAAGTGATGCTGGGCAAGCCGGCGATTCGTGGAACGCGGATCACCGTTGAAATGATCTTGGAGAAGTTCGCGGCTGGTCAAACCGAAGACCAGATTCTCACAGCTCATCCACACATCACGAGAGAAGCAATCCAGGCCGCACTGTTTCTCACTGGGACATTTGGCTTATAGCGAAAACTGTTCTCCCAACTATTTCCGAATCAGTGTCCCCAAAAACGATCTACTCCATCAAACCGTCAGAGTAAAACCACCATCAGGCGTCAGCGTCGTCCCCGTGATGTAGCTGGCATCTTCCGAACACAAAAACGCAATGGTACGTGCAATCTCTTCAGGCTGGCCAGCGCGCTTGACGTGAACACCGGGCAACACCGCCTTATCAAACAAGTCATCCCCAAAAACTCCTCGGATCCGATGATGCATCGGCGTATCTATGATTCCAGGGCAAACCAGATTTACCCGTATCCCTTGCGGTGCCAACTCGGCCGAAGCACTGGTAGTGATGCCAATTTGCCCGTGCTTGGACGCGCAATAGGCGGAGGCGCCTGCGACACCAAGAAACGAATTTACAGAACCCACATTTACAATGGCCCCGCCAAACCCTCCAGCCAGCATCGCCCTGGCTTCATACTTCATACATAGAAACGTACCCTTCAGGTTCGTATCCATAACACGATCCCAGGTCTCCTCGGTCAATTCCGTTACGCTTGCAAACTCGCCTTCAATCCCGGCGTTGTTCACTGCAAAATCGATGCGCCCATACGTCGCAATTGCATGCTCCACCATCGCTTCGACATCCCTTGCCACAGACACATCCGTCACGATGTACGTAGCTCTCCCACCCCTCGATTCGATTTCGGCAACCAGCGAAATCAACTCTTCTTTGCGCCGGGCCGCAAGCACCAGGCTCGCCCCACGTGCGGCAAACACTTCAGCCGTAGACCGGCCAATCCCACTACTGGCACCCGTAATCAGCGCCACCTTATCATTCATGCTTTGAGACATATTCACCCTTTCAACAATTGTCGCGCGATCACCATCCGCTGAATCTCGCTCGTCCCTTCACCAATCGTCATCAACTTCACATCCCGGTAAAACTTCTCCACCGGATAATCTTTCGTAAATCCATACCCGCCGTGTATCTGTACCGCTTCATTACATACCCGCACCGCCATCTCCGAAGCGAATAACTTCGCAATCGCCGATTCCCGGTTCACTGACTTACCCTGATCCTTCATCCAAGCCGCCCGATTGACTAACAACCGCGCTGCGTCTATCTCCGTCGCCATGTCCGCCAACTTAAACTGAATCGCCTGAAACTCCGATATCGCCCTCCCAAACTGCTTCCGCTGCTTCGCATATCGCAAGGACGCCTCAT
>JBKJUN010000329.1:0-3690 GCA_046590555.1 Bryobacter sp.
CTGAAAGCAAACCTGGCAGAAAGCGAGTGAGGCCGGGCTTGTGGGAATAGCTGGCCTGAATTGCAGCGGAGTGGAAATGCAGCGCTGGATGGGCGATACCAGAGAGACGGCTCATGGCCGCTTCGGCAAAGATTCGGAACGTGACCATTGTGGACAAGGGGTTTCCGGGGAGGCCGAAGAAATAGGTGCCCTTTGCTTTACCAAATACTGTTGGCTGGCCGGGCTGAATGAGAACACGGTCGAAGTAAAATTCGGCCCCAAGATTAGCAAGCGCGGTTTCTACAAAATCGTATTCTCCCGCAGAGACTCCACCGCTGATCAAGAGCAGGTCTGCTTCGAGGCCATAGGCAATAAGGTCGCGGGTGATTTGTTCTTCATCGGGTGAGATGGGGAGGATTTCCGGACGGCCCCCAAGTCTTCGGACGTCAGCGGCGAGGGCCCAGGAATTTGAATTGCGAACCTGGGTTGGATTGGGCGTTCGTGCGATATCGACGACCTCATCTCCAGTAGCGAGAATCCTGACGATGGGCTGACGAGTTACCATTACCTGGCTTTGCCCGACGGTGGCCAGCATAGCGATTGCCGCTGGATCCATTCGTCGGCCCCTGGGTATGACGATGTCACCTTGGCGAGCCATGCTACCTGCTGGGCTGATCCACTCACCAGGGTTAGGTAAGCGATCGGTAGTGATGTGCGTGCCTGTGTTTAGAACGTGCTCTTTCATGACCACTTGGTCAACCCCATCTGGTATCACAGCACCCGTCATGATCGAGATAGCTGAGCCTGGCGCCAGCGCTTCAGAAGGCATTTGACCGGCCCGGATTTCGCCGCTGATCTTGAGCTGGGATGCCAGACCGGAGGAATGAACTGCGAAGCCATCTCGCAAACTGCGGGCCAGCGGTGGCATATCGCGATCACTACGAATATCGGTTGCACAAACGCGGCCTACCGCATCGGTGAGCCATAACGACTCGGTGGGAATTCCTGTAGGAACGAGGACACGGCGGAGTACTTCCTGGCGCGCCTCGGAAAAAGTCAGTGTGGCCATGCCTGAACTCAGTCTAACCTGTAAGTTTGATAGAACCATGCCTTTGGACAATTCGAGAGATGCGAGACGGGCTCGACCGAAAGGTGTTGAGTCGCGAAGAACTGCTCCAATCGCATACGAGGCAAACGCTCCGGCTGGGCAAGCAACTCAATGCATACACACAAGTTTTTGATTCGCCGCTGTCTCAAGCCGGTGCGGTTGGAGCGCTGGCTGGAATCCCACTTTCGATCAAGGATTCGGTCGACATAAAGGGGCTTGCGACAGTCTGCGGGCATCGGGCTAGACTTTCCCATCGGGCAGGCAAAAACGCTCTCTGCGTTGACCGCCTTCTTGGGGCGGGCGCCGTAGTTCTAGGGAAAACGAATACTCCCGAAGTGTTAATGAACTGGGAAACTTTCAACGATGTCTACGGGGTGACTCGCAATCCATGGGATCTGGATCGTACCGCCGGTGGATCAAGCGGGGGTGAGAGTGCGGCGATCGCGGCTGGGATGTCCGCCGGTGGAATTGGCTCTGACGGTGGTGGCAGCATTCGATTGCCTGCCGGGTTAACCGGCATCTGCGGCCTCAAGCCGACGCCAGGCCGTGTGCCGGCAACAGGGCATTTCCCGCCGGTGGGGCATCCGGGCGGCTTGCTCGGCGTGATAGGACCAATGGCAAGGACTGTTGAGGATGTAGCGATTCTTTTCGAGGCCGTCTCGGGACATTCTGACAGCGATCCATTTTCTGTCCCTTTCCAACGGCAAACCATCTTGCCGAAGGTCAAGGTGGGCTACTTGGAACATCCAGATGTGAATTTGGCGCTCTCGTTTATTGAGAGAGAAACTGGAGTCTTCCCTGGGCAGGCCTGGCAGCGCCTGTATGATGTTTGGACATTCTTCTTTCTGCGCCTCAATGCGCACCCGATTGGTTTCCCTACTCCTCATACTGCGGAGTTCCTGGATTGTGAACCGCCGAGTGCTGGCGATCTGCTGGAGATGCTTGCTGCCCGGGATTCATTGCGTGCGCGGTTCCTGGTGGCGATGGATGAATATCCAATCCTCTTAATGCCAAATCCCGGATTTGGTGCATGGGTATGTGGCGAGTTTCCTGGCGTAGAATCGATGGCCCCGCTTACCGTTGCCAATCTTCTGGGTTTACCCGCTCTGGCTATCCCCGTTGGTTTCGATGGCAATGGGATGCCGCTCTCGGTTCAAGCGATCGCAAAGCCCTGGCATGAGGAGTTGCTTCTGGATTTTGGAATGAGACTAGAGGAGGTGCGTGGGCGATTCCCCCTCGCGCCACTGGCACGAAACATATGATTCTTGGCATTGGTATTGATCTGGAAGAGGTTGCACGGATCGGCGAATCGATCGAGAAGTTCGGTCCCCGATTTCTCAATCGGGTATTTACAGACAACGAGATTGCGTTCTGTTCTGGCAAGGCAAATTCAAACGAGCGGTTTGCGGCCCGGTTCGCGGCCAAAGAGGCAGCGTTTAAGGCTTTGCAGGCAGCTTGGGAGGAGGGCTTGAGTTGGCGTGATTTTGAATTGATCGCACAATCAGGCGGAGCACCGCGAATGGTTTTGCACGGAGTCGCAGCCCGAATTGCCGTCGAGCGCGGAGTCAGTAGCGTGCATGTTTCGTTTAGTCACACCAAGACACACGTCTCTGCGGTTGTGATTGTAGAAGGAGTCTAGCGGCCGACGGCTACGCTGGAGGCACCTGCTGGAACGCGAGTCTGAGCTTCTTCCAGTCGCTTGGCCTCATGGAAGGTGAAGATCATCCGGTGAATCACCGTAAGATTTCCGAGAATCGCCGCGATCCAAAGCACTGGCGCCATGCGGTCAAAGAGAGCTCCGATGATGAGTAACACTACTCGTTCAGGCCGTTCGAGAAAGCCAACCTTGCACTGCGGAATCGTATTCTCAGCCCGGGCTCGTGCGTAGCTGGTCATAACGCTGGCCATCATCACGATCGCTGTCAAAACAACGTAGGGAGGACGATTGATGTTGCCGTAATAGACGAGCAGCCCAATCAATAGAGCGAGATCGGAGTAACGATCAATGACGCTGTCAAAGAAGCCTCCAAAGCGAGTAACCTGGCCGGTCTGGCGAGCCACGCGTCCGTCGACCATATCGAAAAGGCCGGCACCAATGATTACCAAACCCGCTTGCCAGAATGCACCTCTGGCAAGCAGAAAGGCGGCACCAATGTTAATTACCAAGCCAATGAAGGTAAGAAAATTAGGATGGATTTTCGAGAGCGCCAATCCATTGACGATCTTGACGAGCAATAGATTGCAGACTCGTCCAACTGCGCCGGTCCATGTAGTTTTCGGTTCCACTATTGAGAATGCCGTTTGGCTCAGATTACCCTAAATTCGCGAGATCGTGAATGGTCTTCATCTTCAAAATCTCAAAATTCTTTGTACCGCCGGGAATCACAATCTGCACTTCATCGCCGACTTGTTTGTTCAGTAAACCCTTCCCGATTGGAGAACTGGTTGAAATCATTCCATTTGGAGCGTCTGCTTCCTCGCTGGTAACGAGTTTATAGGTGATCTCTTCTTCTTTCTTTGTATCGAAGACGACCACTTCTGAACCAAGTCCAATCCGGTCGAAGGGAATTTTGGTCATATCGGCCATGGACATGGTTTGAAGA
>JBKJUN010000360.1:0-2024 GCA_046590555.1 Bryobacter sp.
GCAGGACTGGTGCACTTGCCAAGGACCATCGCCACACTAACCGAGAACCACAGCTCAAATCATTCGAAGACTTGCGGCGCGCTGCCAAGGGCGATTTCGAGCGTGCGTTCCGCCGTCAAGTGAAGCAGGCAATTTGCGATCTATTCGCACTCATGGCCTCGGATGGAACGGTGTCCGAGTTGGCGCGAACGGACGCGATGCTGTACCTCGCCGACTTTTCCGACGAAACGACGTATGCGAATCAGCGCGAGGCTCTTCTGGGGGCTGTTGAGGCTCGGCTCTTTTGGGATGCGCGGAATAATGCTGTTCAGACGCTTCAGGTTCCGCCGGGCGTTCAGCGGCCCGACCTCCGACCCGAAATTGCCTCTTACCAGACTCGGGATTCCTCAAGCGAAGGCGTCGCTGGCATGATCGACCGGATTCTCGATGGGGTCGTCTCCATTGAGACGGACTCAGGCTCCTCAGCAAGCGGCTTCTTCGCGAGCAAGGACTGCCAGGTGCTAACCAATAATCACGTCATTGCCGGCTCGAAAGTCGTAATTGTGAAGGACCGACAGCGACGTCTGTACATTGGAGAAGTGGTTGCTACAGACTCAGACCGGGATCTCGCTCTCATACGGACTAAAAGCGCAAATTGTCGGCCTCTTGCTCTGGAACGTGCACCTGCCATGAAAATTGCTGACGAAGTCTTTGCAATCGGGAGCCCGTTGGGCCTCACGGGGACGGTCACCAAGGGAATTATAAGTAGCATCCGTCGGGTCGCCGACGGATTGGAACTGTTTCAAATTGACGCGGCTCTCAATCCCGGCAACAGCGCTGGTCCACTGATTAGCCGGGGCGGTCGCGTTGTCGGAATCAACACGTTTAAGCTGAGAGGATTCGAGAACCTCAACTTCGCCGTCTCCGCCACGGAAGCGTACAAAGTTTTCGGCGCAGCGCTCGGTGCTCAGTAACGCTGTGCTGTGCGAGTCGATTGGGAAATTCGATGATAACTTGTCCGAGAGAGGCTTCAGAGAAACGAGCCAATCAGTTTCGCGAATAGCTCCCGGGTGACAATATAGAGGCGAGTTTAGCATTCGGATCCCTCTAGTTTTGTGTGGTGGAGGCTACGGTAGCAGGTCAATATGCGCCATGAGGTTAATGTACTTGGTGGAAATGGGCCAGCCGGTTCGTGGCGTGCGGCAAGTGCGTCTACGATTTAGGAGGAGGCAGGCTAGATGAGTGGATTACCGGGTGATCTCAAAAAAGAGAAGAAAGCAGATCGGGCTGTCCCCTTCTTGAGGCAGGCAAATGTGTTGCGAGGCCGGAAAAGTCTGAAGACGATGTCCACCCGGCCTGGCACTCTCGGAGTTGGCTTCAGTGTTGGACTTAGAGCTTTTGGGTACCGGTGAGTTTGGCTAAGCCCCGGTCAAAAGTGCCGAGGGGTAGGTGGCCGGCTTTTCGGGCGAGTTCGAGCATAAGGCAATCAGAGAAGCCCAGGCTTGGTTTTGTTTTGAATTGGACAAGTGCTGCGTCTACAGTGTCGCGCTCCTGGAGGACTAGCTGCCGGTGGCTGAGCAGCATCTCGATTCCTTTTGCCTGCTGCGAGGGGGTCAATTCGTAAACAGCACCAAGGACCCACATCGACTCCGCCAATGCAAGGAGCGAAACCCAGGCTCCTCTTTCTATGAAAATCTCTGCAGCAGCGGTTTGCCGCAGATCGTCCCTGGTGATCAGGCGGACCAGAACGTTGGTATCAACTGCGCGCATAGCGTTTCTTCGCGTAGTCGCGAATTCCGGATTTCAGTTCACCCAATGTCTTGGGTTGGGGTGCTTTGGATCCGAATAGTGCTTTATGGATGTCTTCGGAGTTGCAAGTGCCAGCGCGACGCACGATGATGCGGTCTCCGTCTTGTTCCCATTCGAGTAATGACCCTGGCCCGACTCCGAGTTTCTTGCGGATATCGGCTGGCACTGAAATTTGCCCTTGCGCCGTGAGCTTGGAGTGAGCGATTGCCACACTTCACATTACCACGGTAATGCAG
>JBKJUN010000393.1:0-5891 GCA_046590555.1 Bryobacter sp.
CTCGCGGGTTTTTGCGCCAATGCCAAAAAATGCACCGGCCCAAAAACCCGCGAGGGCAAATTTAAATCCAGCCTCAACGCTCTCAAGCACGGCCTCTACAGCCATACCTTCATCCTCAAGACCGAAGACGCAGACATCTGCGAAAATTTCTCAAAATCCTACATTGACGAATTCCAGCCCGCCACCCCGTCCGAGTTCGAACTCCTCAAACAACTCATCTCCGCCGCATGGCACCGCACCCGCATCGAACAAGCCATCGATACCGTCATGGCCACACCAGCACCCCAACCAGCAAATAGCACAAACGCAGACTTAACCCTCCGCGCCTTCGAACACCTCGAAGACCAGAAACCCTCATTCGCACGGCAAGAAGCCCACGAACTCCGCCTTGCCGCGCTCTTCCAGCGTACCCTCGCCCGCCTCCAATCCATCGGCGACAAAAAACTCAGGAATGAAACCAAATTCGCGCGAGACCGCTTAGCTTTCGCTGCCTAAACCAGCGTCCAACATCCGTCCTCAACCCCCACCCGGTAACAACACCGGGCCTGCTCCTTGACATCCGAACCCGTATCTACACACCGCAATGGACGACGCCCAAACTGTCTCCGGCGGGAGAGCCCTCACACAGCATCTCCCGCCAGCCGCAGTTATTCAATCCGAGTCCACCGTTACCTCTCTCCAACTCCCAACATCACCATCCGCGTAGTCAGAAACCGCAACACCGTCTCACTAGGAATCTGCACCTTCTGCCCTTTGGTAAAGACCTGGCTCCCTGCCCCGGCCGCAGCCCCAGACCCTGCCCCAATCGCCGCTCCCTTACCTCCACCGAAAATTGCCCCCAGTGCTGCGCCGATCCCAGCCCCAATCCCCGTCTTCAAAGCCGTGTTTTTTCCCTGGCTTCCACTCACCCGCGTCACATCCCCGGTCTCGATTGGCACCACATTGCCATTCACCGTCAAACTCGTCAGCCGCACCGCCAACTCCGTACTCCCCTTGAATTTGCCACTCTTATCCAGGTTCACCAGTGTCAGCACGGCATCGGCCCCGCGTGGCACAATCACTCTGCCGCTCACCATAACATCTTCTGCGATACTAGCCCGAAACGTCTGCCCCTCACTGGCCTTTGAAGAATCAATTGATTCAATTAGACTCACCGCGATCGGTGAAGAAGCCGGAATCCTTTGCCCAAACGCCATCGCGGCAATTCCCAGCGTCATCAATATAGTTTTCATCGCAAAATTCCTCTGCTACTTGGATCGCACCCATTGTCAAACGTTTCACACCAAAAGCTTCACATCGTCACTCAACTGTGATATTTACGGTGCAGTCCCTCAAGGAGGGGACATGACCATGCGTCTCTATACCAGCTCGGATATCAGAAATGTGGCGCTGGCAGGACATGCACACTCCGGCAAAACAACGCTCGCCAGTGCCATGATCTTCGCCGCCGGTTCCACCAGTCGCCTGCACACTCCAGAAGAAGGCACCACCGCTACCGACTTCGACGAAGAAGCCGTCTCCCGCAAACACTCCATTTCAACCGGCATCGCTGCCATCGAGTTTTCCAAGAAAAAGATTAATATCCTCGACACCCCGGGCCTCAATCACTTCATCCACGACGCCCGCCTCTGCCTCCCAGCTGCCGACGCCATGCTCCTTACCGTCGATGGCTCCGCCGGCATCCAGGTCCAAACAGAAAAAGCTTGGGCCTTCGCCGCTGAATTCAACCTTCCGGTCATCTTCGTCGTCACCAAACTCGACCACGAACGCACCAGCTTTACCAACGTCGTCGAAGCGATCCGCAACCGCTTCGGCCGCCGCTGCTGCAGCGTTGAATCCCGCGAAGAACTTGTCGAGATGATCGCCGAAGATGACGACGCCCTCATGCAGGAATTCTTCGAATCCGGCGCTCTCTCGGTCGAACACCTTGCCGACGGCCTCAAGAAAGAAATCACAAACCGCCAGGTTTTCCCGATCCTCGGCGTCAGTGCCCTCAAAGATCAGGGCATCCGCGATCTTATGAACTTCGTCAGCGAATACCTCCCCTCGCCCATCGACCGCCTCCACCTCGACACCAAGTCGGCCCCCAGCATCTTCGTCTTCAAAACTCTCGCCGACGCCTTCGCCGGTCGCGTCAGCTTCTTCAAGGTCATGGCCGGCACGCTCCGCTCCGACGGCCACTTGATGAACGAACGAACCCATCACGACGAACGCTTCGCACACTTGAGCACCCCCTTCGGCAAGCAAGCCAATGAAATCTCGGAACTCGCCACAGGCGACATCGGCGTTATACAAAAGCTCAAAGAAACCCTAACCGGCGATTCCCTCTCCGAGAAATCCAAACCCCAACACTGGCCGCCGGTAAACATCCCCGATCCTGCCATCGCCTTCGCCATCGTCGCCAAAACCCGCAACGATGAAGACCGCCTCTCCACCGGTATGCACAAGGTCCTCGAAGAAGACCCCACCTTGCGCTTTTATCGCGACCCGCAAACCAAAGACTTCCTCATTGCCGGCAACGGCCAGCAACATGTCGAAGCCATCGTCGCCCGCCTGCGCAAGCGCTATCACGTCGACATCGAACTCCGCGCCCCCAAGATCGCTTACCGGGAGACCATCCGGGCTAACGCCGACGTCCAGGGCCGCCATAAAAAACAAAGCGGTGGCCACGGCCAATTCGGCGACTGCAAAATCAGGATGGAACCCCTCGCCCGTGGGTCTCACTTCGAATTCATCAACGCCACCTTCGGCGGCTCCGTCCCCAAGCAATATGTACCCGCTGTCGAAAAAGGAATCCAGGAAGCCGCCGCCCACGGCTGGCTCGCTGGCTTCCCCATGGTCGACTTCAAAGTCACCCTCTACGACGGCAGTTATCACGACGTCGACTCAAACGAAATGAGCTTCAAGATGGCTGCCCGCAAAGCCTTCAAGGCCGCGATGGCGCTTGCAAAACCTGCCTTGCTTGAGCCCGTAATGAAGGTCGAAGTCCACACCCCGGTCGAATTCGCCGGAGACCTCCTCGGCGACTTCACCAGCCGTCGCGGGAAGGTCGCCGGCATGGACGTCAACGACGGCTCTCAAAGCATCAAGGCAACCGTCCCAATGTCTGAAATGCTTAGCTATCAGAACGACCTCACCGCCATGACGCAGGGCCGCGCCAGCTTCATCATGGAATTCGATCATTACGACTTCGTGCCCGCCCAGCAGGCCGAAAAGATCATCGCCGCAGCCAATCACGTTCAGATTAACGACGACGAGTAAACTGGTCACGTGACTCGACGTCAAATCCTCCAACTGGGCGGCGCAACTGCTGCCGCCCAGACTCTTCCCCAAACGAAGCCAAACATCATCGTCCTCTTCGCCGACGACATGGGCTACGGCGACCTCTCCTGCTACGGCCACCCAAACATCCAGACTCCCAATCTCGATCGCCTGGCCAACGAAGGTGTCCGCTTCACTTCTGGCTATGCTGCCGCCAGCGTCTGCACTCCCTCCCGCGTCGGCCTCCTCACCGGTCGCTACGCCAAGCGCGCCGGCTTGCCCAACAATCTCGGCCCCGAATCCATCGGTGGCCTCCCCCTCTCTGAGATCACCATCGCCCAGCAACTGAAATCGCAAGGCTACAAAACCGCCGCCATCGGCAAATGGCACATCGGCCACAGCCCCAAAGAATATCTCCCCACCAGCCGTGGTTTCGACCAATACCTCGGCCTCCTTTACAGCAACGACATGATTCCGCCCTGGGTTAAGACGGGTCGCCCCCTACACCTCTGGCGCAACAACGACGCAATCGAACCTGTCACCGATCAGTCGCAACTCACCGAGCGCTACACCGACGAAGCCCTCAACTTCATCCGCAAGTCCGCAGGCAACCCATTCTTCCTCTACATGCCCTACGCCATGCCCCATCTGCCGGTAAGCGCGCCTGCCAGCCGCCGCGGCCGCTCCCGCGCTGGCCTTTACGGCGACACCATCGAAACACTCGATTGGTCCGCCGGCCAAATCCTGAACGAACTCAAATCTCGCAATATCGACAACAACACCCTCGTCGTCTTCGCCAGCGACAACGGCCCTTGGCACGACCTGCCACCCCGTATGTTGGCTCAGGGCGTCGAACCCTGGCACACCGGCTCGAAAAGCCTCTTCCGTGGGGCTAAAGGCACCACCTACGAAGGTGGCCACCGTGTTCCCTTCCTCGCCCGCTGGCCCGGAACCATCCCCGCCGGTCGCACCTCCTCCGAGATGGTCTCTACCCTCGACTTCTTCCCAACCTTCTCGACCGCCGCCGGGGCGAAAGTCCCGGCAGACCGCATTTACGACGGATACGACCTCCTGCCAACCCTAAAGGGTGAGGCCCCCTCACCGCGCGATAACTACAAATACTTCCTTGGCGCAGACCTCCAAGCCATCCGCAAGGGCCCTTGGAAATACCGTCAGGCCGGGAAAAACCCACCCGAACTCTTTCACCTCGACTTCGATCCCGCCGAGCAATACAACGTCCACGATCGCAACCCCAATATTGCCCACTCTCTCGCTTCGCGTCTGGCCGCCGATCGTGTTAACATTTAGGGAGGTAGATGAGGGCCGCAGACCCCTGTGGCCCTTTCTCTTGTCTACTCAAAACACAAGGATTACTTCGATGCCGAAGCTTAAAACCCACAAAGGCGCCGCAAAGCGTTTTAAAAAGACCGCCTCTGGTGCCTTCAAACGTGGCAAGGCAAATGCCCGCCATCTCTTTGCAGGTAAGTCCAACGCCAACAAGCGTCGGCTTGGTCAGTCCGGAACTGTCAGTTCCGCCAACCACAAGGCTGTTTCCGACATGCTTCCTTACGCATAAGCGTAGGTTTGCTTGTTGACCCGGTGCAAGCGGTGCTCTTCGCACGTGCCCGCAACGCCCGAACTAGATGAATCAACAAATTGAAGGAGAACAAACGTGCCTAGAGTAAAACGCGGTACAGGTCGTAGAGACTACCGCCACAAAACAATGAAGTTAGCCTCTGGCTTCTTCTTGACCAAGTCCAAGCTGAACCGAGCCGCTCAGGAAGCTGTCGAAAAGTCCCTGAAGTACGGTTACGTCGGTCGGCGGCGCAAAAAGCGTGACTTCCGCAGACTGTGGATTGTCCGTATCAATGCTGCCACCAAGTCCGCCGGTCTTAGCTATTCCCGCTTTATAAATGGCCTCAAGATTGCCGGTATCGACCTCAACCGCAAGGTTCTCTCCGATATCGCGACGCAAGACATCAAGGCTTTCAACGCTCTGGTGGAGGCGGCAAGGGCGGCCCTACCGGCCAACACGCCTTTCCCCCTCAAGACCACCACAGCTGCATAGGTAACCCATGGCGGAAGAACTTTACAACGAACAAGACGCCGACCTGCTCTCCCAACTCGAAGAGCGCGTCATCAAAGCCCTTGATGCAGTAGGCACCCTCCGCAAGGAAAAGGTCGTCCTGCAAAAGGAAATCGATCGGCTCACCGCCGAATTGTCCGCCGCCAAATCGAAGAACAAGTCTGCGGCCTCCCGCATCTCCAAGCTCCTCGATCAAATGGAATTGCCTTCCGCCGAATAGGATCTCTGTCTTGTCCAAGCCGGTTCATGTAACCATTTACGGACAGCAGTTCACCGTCGTTACCGGCGTTGATCCTACTCGTGTCGAAGCTCTTGCCTTGCAAGTGGATAGCGTAATGCGCAGTATCGCCAACAGCGGCGTGGTTGATTCCAACCGCGCCGCTGTTTTGGCTTGTTTACACTTGGCCGACCAGGTCGATGCCCTCCAAACTCAACTCGCCGCTGTCAAAGTCCTCCCAGATCAGAAGCGCAAGCTCAGCGATCTCCTCCAGCTCCTCGATGACGAGCTAAAATAGCGTCAGATGACGCCCCTGCTACTACTTCT
>JBKJUN010000428.1:0-2284 GCA_046590555.1 Bryobacter sp.
TCCTTGATGGTCGAGTTCATCCGGAATTGAATGGTTGCGTCCACATCCTGGGTCGTTGCCATGGTGATCCTCTTCGAAGTCAATTTGTACTGTCAGTGTATTGACAAACAGCTAAAAGTCAACTGAAAAGACCTGACAAACCTCCGCAGATCACTGATTGGAAGAAGGCGGTAGCCGTCGTGGAATATGCACAAGAAGCTATGAAAGTCATAGCAATCGAATCCTGCCGGTCAGCAGCTCCTGCATCATGCCCTGCTTGAGCTGGCGGGCCTTGGCGAGTCGGGATTCCAGCTCGGCGAGTTCGGCGTCCATGTCGCTGAGGATGGCGGCGATGGCGGTTTGTTCGGGGAGGGACGGTATCGAGAAAGTGAACTTTTTCATGTCAGAGCCGTAGAGGTGGAACACGGTTGAGCCGGTAACAAGCTGAAGAACTTGGTCCTCCTCGCGACGAAGTACGTAGCTAAGAAATGAGCCGGATATGCGTTTGATGTCCGAGCGAATGATGAGGATGTCGCCACCGAGAATCACGCCATCAACTGTGACGCAGCTCGCTTTGGCCAGTCCTCTTGGTGTGACATCCGATGTCGGCATCAACACGTCATTCGCAATCGAACGGAACGAATCCCGCGATCCATTTGTGCGACTGATGATCCTTCCAATCGTTTCTGGGTATCTGGTGAACAGCTCGCCGTAATGGATGCAGGGATCTGCGCCATAAGGGATTAGTGCGCTTTTCGATAGCCCCTTGCCTTTCAGGAAGGAAGCTACTTCCCCCAACCGCTTCACTTCCCACTCCCGACTGAACCCTGGCAGGCGCTTCTTGCCAGTGAGTAATTCCTGCATGGCGCCTTGTTTGAGGTGGCGCTTTTTGGCGATGAGTTGATCCAAGGATTTGATGAGGGCATCCACATCGCTCAGGGCTTGCGCAATGGCTACCTGCTCGGCCTTGGTGGGCGGGACGGGAATAACCAAGTTCTTGAGCTGAGTACCAGTAAGCAGCGGTTGACCCGAACCAAAGACCAGCGAGTTGAGTCGCCTTGCTTCAAGTACCCGCCAGAAATAGTTGAAATCAATCGATTCGTTGATCCTCACGATGATGGTGTTGTCCGTGACGCCATACTCGCCGTCGACCACTGTCAATCTACCGGCATTTGCCCCCACCCTAGCTATGAGAGTGGCCGGGCCTGAATATTCGCCCCTCATGCACTGACCGATTACCCCAGTAGATCCGTGTACTGGAAAATCACCGAACGGGGAACCTACGCTTGATTTGCCGGAGGCCACCGAAGTCGTTAAATCACCTACTCGGTTAAGGTTCCAAAGCTCCGGAATCACCCCCACCTCAGTTTGCTTGTAGCCAGGTTTCACTTCCATGCGAACCCCATCTTCTCCAGATGCAGGTTCACCTTGGCCTCCAGTTCGGCCACGCGGTTAATCATGTGAGGCATCGGAGTTTGGTAGCGCCCGTCCAACTCTTTGACGCGCTGGGTCAGCGCCTGGCTGATGCGGTCCATCTCTCCGTGGATGGCAGTGCTGAGGGCGGCCATCCATTTGTCGTCCACCACCAGCGCCTTGACGTCGGCCCCGGTCAGCTTGGGGTAGTGGGCGTAGGCCTTGGCGTCCAGTACCGCCTCGGCGTCCTTGAGCTTCCTTTTGAATTCAGCCTCTTCGTTCGAGAGCTTAAGCCACGCACTCAGCACCGCTATTTCTTCAACTGAGTCTTTGTCGAATCGAAGTTCCACCAATCGTGCTATTAGCCGATCTTTCAGTTCCACATCCTCGCGAGTGCAATGGAGCCATTCATCCAGCAGCGCCACGTCCACCGCGGTGCGCTTGTCATACCCGAGCTCCCGCAGCCGTTCGACAACGCCTGCCTTGTTTATCTTGTCAAACCCTGCAAACGCCGCGTCCTCGCCGCCGTGTTCTTCCTCCAGCTCCGTGAGCTTGGCGGTCACGCCGTCCAGATCGGCGGCGAGCTGGTCGATGGCAGACTGGTCTTTGCCAAAGTAGCGAGCGACGATCAAAGCCTTGGGCACCAGGTCGCAGGTCCAGCCCTTGTCTTTCTCCTTGCCCTTCTTGTCTTTCTCGATGACGCGATAGGTCTGCGCCTTCCAGCCGTCGGCGGCCATCAGGTACGCATCGTCCTGCATGGTCGCAGCCCAGTAATCCATCAGGTGCTGGTACACGTCGTAGCCGGCAATCAGCGGCTGGCCTGTGTAGTGGGCAGCAGGTCTTCCGACAGATCGGCGATGACCTGCTTGGGATGGCAGCCGGGCTGCAAGGC
>JBKJUN010000453.1:0-4482 GCA_046590555.1 Bryobacter sp.
AGTTACTGCGACACCCGCCACCGCTTCGACCTCGTCCGCCCCAGCGGCAACACAAAACTTTAGTTTTCACGCTGACTCGCCAGCAAGGCTTGAGCCACAGGCCTTAGCTTTTCGAACTGCTCCGCAGACAACTCGCTCACAAACGGCGGGATAACCCCTGATGCAGCAATCCCTGCCAACTCCATCGATGCATGCAACACCCGCGCCGGCCCCCAGGCATCCCGGAAATTTTCATGCGGCAAAAACAATTCCCGCAGCGGCACTGCTCCGGCAAAATCTCCCCGGTCCAAATACTCAAAGATCGCCTGCGTCTTGGCCGGTGCCACACAAACAGACCCCGACGTAAATCCAGCCAACTGAAACTTCTCGAGATGCACAATCGCCGGCCGCTCCCCAATCCCGCTGATCACCAAGCTGCGGTCCACCCGCTTCAACAACTCATCAAGATAAGCATCCTTCGATGGATCAGCCCGCACCACCGCATACTTGATTGCCACACAAACACCATCACTTACCAGCCGCGCCACGGCATCCAACCCTGCCATCAGATCCACACCAAAATTCTGCTCTTCCTTGAGGTAAACGATCAACGGCTTCTCTGCTGCTGCAGAGACACGCCGCAGCCCTTCCTCAAGCCCCCCGGCATCTCGCGGATCGGCACAAGGCAGCGCCATTACACAAGGAAACTGATATTTCCTAAGCAAAATTGCCTGATCCATCAATCGGCCAAATGAAGGCCCGGCACTCGGAATACACCACAAGTCATCTTCCTGCTCCCGCAACCAAACCAGCAATTCCGCATACTCAACAAGCGTCATGTGATACAGAAACGCATTCCCGCCATACATCAGTCGAGTCACCCCACCAGCCTTTAAGTGGGAGACAATCCTCGCACTCTCGTCCCAATCAAGCGACCCGTCGACACGGCGGCAAAGCGGCGGCACAGCAATCACACCATGGCGATCCGCCTGGCTGACAATCGAAGTCTTCATTACCGTATCCTACCCGCAACCATTGATGCCGCTGAACTTTCTGGCCTCCTTTGTCCATCCCACTTTGCCGCTGCGCGTGCGAATCGAAATCCACCACACCGATTCTTCCTGCATCTTCTTCTCGTCCTCCGGCACCACAAACTCACCCCAACACTCGGGCCCACCCACACGGCACAGATTCTGCACCCACATATGTTCAGCATTCACGATCTTCCCGTTAACCCAAATGTTCCCGTAGCCTTCACCCGTACGATCCAGCAGGAAGACAATCGAGCCCACAGGTGCACCAAAACCTTGAGGACTGGCAAATCGCACCACCACAGGAATCGGCTCGAGATGCACCTCCCCGGTCACAGCCACAACCTTTTCCCCTTTGGCAAGGCGTGCGATCTCTGCACTTCCCCCGGGCCGGTCATAAAGAACAACCCCCTCGCTTGCCTCCCACTGACCATAACGGCAACATTCAAAGGGACAAGCTCGTTTCGCAACATATTGCTTTGCCGGCCCGGTCATCGTAGCCAGCTTCAACTTCGCCTCAGCCTTGCGTTGTAAAGCCGATTGACGGTCCACTTCGAGCTTCGCCGCGAACTTCGATTTTTTGAAAACCGGAGAATCTACAAGCGGCTTAATCCCTGCGAGCCGGCTTTCAACGGCATTGCTCCCGCGATCATAAAATGCTTGAAGCACAGCCACCGCTTCCTCCGGCCGCCTCATTTCCGCCAGCAGCTCTACAAGTTGAAAACGCCAATGCTCATTCGAGCAGCGGCTGCGCACAATTTTCTTAGCAACCTCAAGCGCTTCTGCGCGCCGCCCAGCCTTCTTATCTTCGCGATATTGGGTTACCCAGCCATTCCAGGCTTGTAGTTCCGCCGGCCCCATTTTGGTTTCGGCAAGACAAGTTCCGCCAAGAACAGTTTTCTCCGTGATCTGGCCTTGTGCGATCAGTAACAGGAAAACAAAGGAGGGGCTCATACACTACTAGTGCGACGCTAGCACCCCAAATCGATCAGCGCTACTGCGGCTTTGGCGCTGCCCCATAAAGCGAACATGCCGCACGGCTGTTCTGCCAAAACTCAGACTCAGCATTGAGTACACCCAGATGGTCCCAGTTCTGATCCATCGCATTGCGAGCCCAGATTCCGCAAGCCTTCGCCCTTTCACCTTCAGTGAATAGGTACGTTGCCACACCACTGGATCTCAATAGAAAATCGCGGGTGCCTTCGTTCGCACCAGCCATCATCTCGTTCACTTCCTTTACTCCCTTGAAAAACAACAGTGAATCATAGAAGGGAACTGAATTGGTAATAGTAAGCTTGGCACTCACCTTCTCATCCAGATACTTTTTGGCATCAGCCATATTTCCACTGCGACGCAACGCAAGAAACCGCCAATATTGCAAAGGAACCAGCCAGTTCACGTCATCTTTCATCGCTTCACAACTCCTGCTCCCAAGCAGATCATTCTTTACCGCGAGCGGCTTCTTGATCTGATCCTCACACCGGCCAAACTCTGCCGCAGCCTTCGAATGCTCACCGCTAAAGTAATAGGCCAACCCAAGATAATAAGAAGCGTCAAACGAATTTGGCCCCATTTTCACTGCCTTCTCAAGATCAGCGACCCCCTCGCGAAACTTCCTTACCGACAGATACCGGTGTCCACGATATCTCAAGAACCGGTAATCAGCCGGAAACTTCTCAAGCCCATCTGTGTATACGCCGATCGATTCGTTGTATCGCAATAAGGAATCCTGTACCCGTCCTGCAGCAAGATAAAGATTTGGGTCGTTCGGATTCCTCGCCAGCGCCGCGATTGCCGAAGCTATTCGTCCTTCTTTGTCCCTGAAACCAAAGAGCGCATTGCCATTCAGGCTCCCAGCCTGCGGCTGATCCGCATCCTGAGCACTCTCCTCAGCCTTGGGAATGTTCAGCTTTTCGAGTGGCACAAGTCCAGGCGGTTTTGCCGCCTGCTGCGCTAAGCCGACCATCACAAGCACCAAGAACAAACTAATTCGCATCATGAACCTGAAAAGCCTCTAAATCCGGTTGATCAGCGTCGCGACATACGCTGCGCCAAAACCATTATCAATATTTACCGTCGTCACATTAGACGCGCAAGAGTTCAACATGGATAGCAAAGAAGCGAGTCCATTAAAATGCGCACCATAGCCAACACTAGTCGGCACGCCAATCACGGGGCAACCCACAAGGCCACCAACAGCACTGGGCAAAGCCGCCTCCATCCCCGCACAACAAATAATGACCCGCGCCGCCCAAAGCTTCTCTCGCTGTTCGAGCAGACGGTGAAGCCCCGCCACACCCACATCGGCCACCGCGATTACTTCATTCCCCATCAGTTCCGCCGTCAGTCGGGCCTCTTCGGCCACCGGCAAATCGGCCGTCCCGGCGCAAATCACCAGAATCTTGCCCTTTCCCAGCATTTTGACCTCCCGCTTCAACATAAGCAGCCGGCTCATCGGGTGATATACCGCCTCGGGCAGCGCTTCCTGAATCGCCTTCGCCTGAGCTTCATCTACTCGCGTCGCCAAAACATTTTGGCCATGCGCCGCCAATCGCTCTGCGATACCCACTATTTGCGAAGGCGTCTTGCCCTGTCCGAAAATGACTTCCGGCATCCCGTGCCGCAAAGCTCTATGGTGGTCTATTTTCGCAAAATCGATATCCTCAAACGGTAGGTGCTTCAATTTTTCCGTCGCCGCATCTGGACTTAAATCGCCAGATCGCACCTGCTCGAACAAATCTCGTACCTGTTGTTGATTCATATACTTAAAAGTCTATCTTGGACCCAACGGTAACGCCATATTTCTCTGCCATCCCAGCCGCAAGCTCCAGCACAAATTGCGATTGCTGCACTCCCCCATATGTCGGGCACTCGCTCGACTTCGCCGACGGGCAGGGCGGCACATTCGCCAGCACCTCCACCACCGTCTTGCTCTGGTCCAGCCAGATAATGTCGATCGGCATTTTCACCTGAAACATCCAGTATGGATATTTCCCCATCTTGTTGTGCAAAAACAACATCCCGCGATCAGTAGCGATACTGTCGCGAAACATCAATCCACGCAGCATTTCTGTATACTCAATCGCCATCTCGGCGTACACCGTCTTGCCATTGGGCATCGTAACCGCCCTTAAGCCAAACCGTTCCGCCTCGTCATTTTTTGAGCAGGAAATCATCAAAACCATAATCGTGCAACAGAGAGCAATGATTCGCATCCATTAAAATGGTAGTTGATTCCACGCATGGCGCAAACAGAAACAGTCCCGGTCGAGCTAGGTTTTCTTGAACGGCTCCGTCGCACCCTTGACATGATCAAGTTCGAACACTCGATTTTTGCCATGCCTTTTGCCCTCACCGGAGCCCTCCTCGCCTGGCGTAACCTCAATTTCAACGTCGACACCCCGGCCCTCAAACTCCTCTACATCATCCTTGCGATGATCGGCGCTCGCAGCGCCGCAATGACCTTCAACCG
>JBKJUN010000526.1:0-6940 GCA_046590555.1 Bryobacter sp.
ATATTAAGATTCGGTACCTCAAGTTGGAGAGGAGGTGCTGCTATCTGATGCGCGCCTTTGCGATTGCCATCGTTGCAATCGCCAGGCCAAGGCCGTCCTCGCAGTCACCAGCTCATCGGTCTTCGCTGTTGGGACGGCCTGATCTGCACCTTGCAAAAAACCTAATAAAATCAAGCCTTCGACGATATCTATTTGCATATTCCGTCTAAACGCACAGTGCTATTATATTTCTAAAACTTTACCATCTCATTTAGTAACAACAACTTAAGCACATTTCAATCGAAACCTGAAAATCGTCAAATTTCCGGAATTTCCGCTTGGGACAGGTCGAGTATTTTCTCCTTTTAGGCAGCGCGCCGCCCCTCCTCTCTCCGGATCCACTTAGCAACTTCCGTTGTTGTGGCTCCCTTACTCACCACAAACCGCAAACTTAAAGCAAGAGACACTGACCGGTCTCCAGCTTCCATTTTCGCCACCCGGCGCTAGCCTCAAATCAAGCTCGGTCAATCGACCTCACTATAAAGAAATTTCGCTATTTCTCACCACTTTCGCCCCCTGCCACCATGAAGCCCAATTCAAAGAATACTCAAACCCGAGACACCGCCCTCGAAGATTAAGATTTTGTGAGTCACAACAATTGTCAAAAATCTTTTGCCCCTAACCCATTCATTCAAAACAAAACCCGCCAGCCCCCAACATTAAGCCCACCGCCACGCCTGCTAAGTTCTGCTCAGGAGAAATCTAGTGATAAATGAACAGAACAATGAAGAGAACGAAGCTCTCAACATTGATAACGAACCATCAACCGTGATCAAAACACGCAAGAAAACCATGTCCGAAGCTGCCCTCGCCGCCAACCGCGCCAATGGCAAAAAGTGCACCGGCCCAAAAACCCGCGAAGGAAAATTCAAATCTTGTCTCAACGCCCTCAAGCACGGCATCTACAGCCACACCTTCATCCTCAAAACTGAAGACGCAGGCATCTTCGAAAATTTCTCAAAATCCTTCATTGACGAATTCCAGCCCGCCACCCCGTCCGAGCTCGAACTCCTCAAACAACTCATCTCCGCCGCATGGCGCCGCACCCGCATCGCCGAACTCATCCAGATCCGCATCGACCACGCCATCGATACCGTCTTGGCCACACCATCACCCCTGCCGACTCAGAATACCGGTGCACCCGTAACCCTCCGCGCCTTCGAACACCTCGATCACCAGCAACCCTCATTCGCACGGCAAGTAGCCCACGAATTCCGCCTCGCCTCCTTCTTCCAGCGCACCCTCGGCCGCCTCCAATCCATCCGTGATAAAAAACTCAGGAACGAAACCAAATTCGCCCGGGACTGTTTAGCTTTCGCTGCCTAAGACAGCGTCCAACATACACCCTCAACCCACCTCCCGGGACAGTCCAACACAACGCCGGGCCAGTTCTTTGACAATCTGCAAGTTCTAAAAATGGAGGAGCCTGAGGTGTGTCCGGCGGAGGAAGCGCAATCGATCCGCCGCCGGACATACTTGTCTTACTGAAAAAAATTCCTTGACGCTGTAAGCGGCAGGCAGTTACCCTAAACATCAGTCACCGGTTCAGGGAATCTGGTTCAAATCCAGAACTGCCCCGCAGCGGTAAACGGGAACGACCAGCGCACTATGGCACTGGGCTCTTCAGAGTCTGGGAAGCCGCGCTCAGTAGGCCAAATCATTCGCCCGTGAGTCCGAATACCTGCCTCTGATCGCCACGCAAAATTGTGTGCGCATTTCCGAACACTCCGAAGGGGAGCCGCACGGATGAATACCCGTATTCTGTCTTTTTTTCTCACCACACTCTCTCTAATCGCCGCAAATCCGCAATTCAGCGGACGCGTCGAAGACACTCAAGGAATCGCCATCGCCGGTGCACGTATTAGCGTTTACCCGGCAGGTGCCTCCAACCCCACCACAACAACATCGAACAAGTCGGGAGACTTTTCGATCAACGTTCCAGAGGCCGCCAGCTATCTGCTGACTGCAGAAACCAACAACCTCTCTCTTCTGAAAGGGCTTCGTTTCGATGGCCCCTCTCCCAGCCTTGTGCTTCGACTCCAGCCAGTCGCACAACGCTCCTCTATCACCGTTACCGCCGATGGAGTTCCCACTTCGGTCGAAGACTCCGGCAAAGCCTTCGACATCCTCGACAAAGAAGCCCTCTCGCGTCGCAACGAAATCTTCTTCCTCGAATCGATTCGCAACATTCCCGGCATGCAGGTACAGCAAACAGGTGGCCCAGGCGCCGTAGCCCGCATCGTAACTCGCGGTCTTCGCACAGCCGATACTGCCGTCCTGATCGATGGCTTCCGCTTTCGTGACACCACCTCAACTCAAGGTGACGCTGGCAGCTTGCTCTCTGATCTCCTCGTCGTCAACCCCGATCGCTTCGAAGCCTGCCGCGGTAGCGAATCTTCTCTCTACGGCACCAACGCCATCGGCGGCACGCTCAACATCATCACCGACTCAGGCGGCGGTGCCACCCACGGTGAAGTGGATTTCGAAGGCGGCGGTCTCGGCCTCTTCCGTGGCCTCGCCAAAGCCAGCGGAGGTCAAGGGCGTCTCCAGTGGTCGGGCTCTGCCGTCCATTTGAACGTCCTCGACGGCGTTGACGGCAACGACCGCTACCGCAATACCGGAACGCAAAGCTTCGCCCGCTTCGCTCTCAACTCCAAGACCTCGATCTCCTCACGCCTCTTCACCACAGAAGCCTTTTCGCAATACAACCAGGGCCCCGGCGCCAAGTTTGGCATCGTCTTTCCCGCAGGCATTATCCCCGGCACTTTAGCCTTCTACAATCCGCAGGCAAACGACCCCGATGCCCGCCGCGCCACGCGCACGATTATGGGACTGGTGGGTGTAGACCGCCAATTAACAAACAAGCTCAGTCTCCGTCTTCAATACAACCGCCTTTACACCAATCGCTATGATGCCAATGGCCCCGGTGGCTCTGGCTTCCAGGCTCGCTTCCGCGACTACAACCAATTCGGCGGCGAACTCGACACAGTTGCGGCTAGGCTCAACTACGCTTGGGCCAAACGGCAGAACCTTCTCATCGGTTACGAATTTGAGCGAGAGTATTTCTACAATTTTGGTGACGACAATAACCCCAATCCCGCCTCTCGAACTACACGCACAGTGGGTATCACCCAGCGATCCAGCGCCATCTATGCCCAGCAGCAGTTCCAGCTCTTCGGCGGCCTGATCCTGAACCTCAGCGGTCGCATTCAGAACTTCAACCTTCGCCAGCCCAACTTCTATGGAGCACCTGCCTTCTTTGAAAAAGGTGATCTCTCGTCTCCGCCGCGCGCCTTTACCGGCGACGCTTCTCTTGCCTACCTCATCGCTCGTACCGGCACCAAGTTCCGCACCCACCTCGGCAAAGCCTACCGTGCCCCATCACTCTACGAACGCTTCGGCACTGCCCTCTTCAGCGGACGCTACAGCATCTATGGCGACCCCAACCTCAAGCCCGACCGCGCCCTCTCGCTCGACTTCGGCGTCGACCAATATCTCTTTGCTAGCAAAGCTAAGGTCGCCGCCACTTACTTCTACACACGTCTCCAGCAGGTTGTAGGCTTCGGCCCAGTTCCACGCGAGCCCTACGGCCGCACCAGTGGTTACTTCAACACCGGTGGCGCGCTCGCCCGAGGTGTTGAATTGTCAGCCTCGCTCCAGCCCACTCGCAAACTCTCCCTGCAAACGGCCTACACATACACCGGAACTCTTGAGCGTCGCTCGATCTTCCTCACCGGTGAACTTCAGTCTCAACGAGTCTTCCCCCACACCTATTCATTGACGGCCACCTACTTCTTCACTAAGAATTTTGACGCCACCTTTGATTACTTCAACGCCTCCAGCTACCTCGTGCCATTTTTCGTCTCCACCGGTAGCCGCGCGTTCCGTTTTGAAGGTCCACGCAAGGCCGACATCGCCGCCCGGTATCGCATCCCCCTGAGAGACCGCTACACCCTTGAGCTTTTCACACGCCTCGAAAACATCAACAATCGTAAGTACTACGAAGCCGGCTACCAAACGCCAGGCTTCTGGGGTACAGGTGGTTTTCGTTTCCGCTTCTAAAATTTCAGTTGAGTGAAATTCCTTGGCTAAGCCACTGTTGGTCACTTATGTGATATGTTACAAAACAGCTTTTGCTCCAAGGAGAATTAATGAAGTTCCGTCTACTTCTACTCGCGATCTCCTGTTGTGCCTTTATGAGTGCACAACAGGATCGCGGTTCAATCACCGGCGTCGTCAAAGACTCGACCGGCGCCCTCATTCCCGATGCCAAGATTACAGCAACCCGCATCGAAACCAACACCATCATTAACAGTGCCTCTTCCTCGTCGGGTGATTATACTCTCCCCTCGCTAGACGTCGGCACCTACACGATCCGCGTCGAAAAACAGGGCTTTAAGAGCTCGATTGCCAAAGAGATCACAGTCACGGCATCCGGTGCCGCGCGTATCGACATTACTCTCGAAGTCGGCACTACTCAACAGTCGGTGGAAATTGTTGCCTCTGGCGTCCAGGTCCAGACTGAGAATGCTCGCATTCAGACCGCAGTCGCCAATCGTCTCGTAGACCAGCTTCCCCTCGTCGTAGGCGGTCAGCTTCGGTCTCCCTTTGATCTCGCGCTTCTCGCTCCCGAAGTCAAAGCTCCCAACAACGGCAACGATAACTTTTCCATTGGCGGAGGCCAGGCTGCAACCTACGGAGTCTCCCTCGACGGCGTCTCCTCCAACACCGGCCGCGCACTGCAAACGCAGTGGGCTGCAATGAACACTCCCTCGCTCGACGCCATCAGCGAATTCACCGTCGAATCTAATGGTTTCAAAGCCGAATACGGTCGCGCTCAGGGCGGCCAGATGAGCTTCGTTTCAAAGTCCGGCACCAACGAGTATCACGGTAATCTCTTCGAGTTCCTTCGCAATGACGCCCTCGACTCCGGCTTCTACAACAAGGCCACCAAGAAGCCTGTTTACAAGCAGCACGATTTCGGTGGTACCTTCGGCGGCCCGATCTCGATCCCCAAACTTTACAACGGCAAAAACCGCAGCTTCTTCTTCACCTCTTATGAAGGCTTCCGAAACCGTGAAGGCGCCAACCCCAGCTTCCTCTCCGTTGCTCCCAAGGAATTCTACGACGGCAACTTCACCAACTGGGTCGATAACAACAATCGTCAAATCCCCATTTTCGATCCCACCACGGGTGGCTCTGGTGTTCGCACCCAGTTCCCCAACAACCAGATTCCGCAATCCCGTTTCGACAACATCTTCAAGGCCCTAAGCCCCATCGGCCAGACCGCGCTCCCGAATGTAACCGGCACAACTCCCGGCACTTCAGCCTACGTCCGCAACAACTTCATTCAGGCCGGCAGCCAGGTGGCACCGTGGGATAAGTTCAGTTTGCGTGGCGACCAGGTCATCAGCGACAAGCACCGCATGAGCGGCTACTACTCTCGCAACACTCGTTCTTCGGCCCCTGGAGGCAATGGCCCCATCGGCCTACCCGGCTTTCTCAACGGCGGAAATTTTAATAACACGATCAGTCGCCAGTACCGTATGAGCTGGGATTGGACCATCTCAGCCAACAAGATCAACCGCTTCTATGCCGGCGGAAACGACTGGCGTGAAATCAATCGTGCTCTCGCTGTCGGCGCCAAGCCCTGGAAAGACACGGTCTGCCTCGGCAACGTACCCGATTGCAACAACAACCTCCTCAACGTCTCCATCGGCGACTTCGCCAGTTGGGGCGGCCCATCCGACAATGGTTCGGATAACGCCGTTTACTCCTTCAACGACGATTTCAGTTGGGTCAAAGGCAAGCACACCATGAAGATGGGTGGCCTATATGAAATGGTGAATTACAGCGGCTTCGGTCAGCAGAACATTATGGGCCAGGCCTCCTTCAATCGCCGCGTTACCGGCCAGCTTGGCGATCTTGCCAATGCCACCGGTTCGGGCTTCGCCAGCCTCGTTCTGGGTGGTGCTGTCACTGGCAACATCCACACGCCACGCTATGTTGCACAACGCTTCCCCTACTACGGTGGATACTTCCAGGACGACTGGCGCGTCAACAACAAGCTGACGATCAACTTTGGACTTCGCTATGACGTCAACGTTTCCGCCTACTCGGCCAATGATCAGTTCAGCGACTTTGATCCTACTCGCGCCAATCCAGGTGCCAATGGCCGCCTTGGTGCGCTGGTCTTTGCTGGCACCGGTGAAGGCCGTGAAGGTAGACGCCGCCTATCGGACACATGGTTTGGTGGCTATGGCCCGCGACTATCTATGGCCTACAGCTTGAACGAAAAAACTGTCATTCGTGCCGGTGCTGCCCGCACCTTCGGTGCTGTCCGCGCCGTTGGCGGCTCCACCCACTTCCATGGCTTCGTCCAGATTTACGATACTCCTCAGGTCGATCCGCAGGGCTTCGTTCCCACCTTCCAGTTACAGAATGGCTTCCCGGCATGGCCCAAGCCTCCATTTCTCAGGGCAGACTTTAACAACTACAACAGTCAGCCCTGGTGGCAAGGCAATGAAGTAAGCCGCGCTCCTGAGAACCTGACCTACACCATGAACATCCAGCGTCAGATCAACAAAGACACCGTCCTTGAATTTGGCTACAACTATGTTCGCGGCACCCATCTTCAGGCCGGCCTGCTCAACTATAACCAGTTGAATTTCGCCAACCTGCCTGCAAATATCAGCCCCTTCACGGCGGCTGGTCGCACCCTCTTGAATTCAAGCATCAGTTCACCTGCAGCCGCAGCTGCAGGTATCGGTAAGCCCTTTGCAAACTTCCGCGACAACCTCAGCGTTGCCTGGTCTCTCCGGCCCTTCCCGCAGTTCAGCACCATCGATACTGCTGGTGGCAACGGTGATCGCAGCGGTTCCTCGAAGTATCACGCTTTGAT
>JBKJUN010000531.1:0-3446 GCA_046590555.1 Bryobacter sp.
ATATTAAGATTCGGTACCTCAAGTTGGAGAGGAGGTGCTGCTATCTGATGCGCGCCTTTGCGATTGCCATCGTTGCAATCGCCAGGCCAAGGCCGTCCTCGCAGTCACCAGCTCATCAGGATGGGGACGGCCTTCCATGAGGCGGCTGCCTCTGTCAACCGAAAATCTCCCTGTTGGTATGCCTTTTTTGCTCCTTCGCCTCCATGTAAGTTCCTGCACGAGACGCAGCGGCGGTCCAGGCCGCGCGGGTTCTGCGCGCCGTAAAGGCAGCCTTGACGGGCGCTCTCGTTTCGTGCGATTTGAATACTTTCGAGGCGAAGGAGCCGGACATACACGACTGCTTCATTTCGCCCAAAAGTCTTGGCTGCTGGGTTTGGCTTTCCGCTGGTTCGAAGATCCGCCGAGAGGACTAGGCTTCCATCCGCACTCGAAGTGGGCACTCATCCGGCCCGGTGCATGTTCAGATTCAGTGCCTCCAGTTGGAGAGGAGGCGCTGCTATCTGATGCGCTCCTTTGCAATTGTAATCGCCGGGCCAAGCCCAGCACTCGCCACATCCCCGTGGCGGCGCCTCTCACCAGCCGGCATGATTGTAATGCCTTTTCGAATCTCTCCAAAAGACACCACGCTTAAAAACAGGCGTTCTTTCGAACTGTTTTGACTCCATGTCACACCGTGGGCATTGGGGAGAGGCCGCAGAATTTCGGAAATGACATTGGTATCCACTAGAAAACCGTTCATTCGAAGTCTGTTTATTGGAAGTCTATTGGACGGCTAGCAAAGGGGGTTCTGTTGAAATACAAATCGACTTCTTCGTCCGTAAGCAAGCCTCGCACGGGGGCAACGAGATCATAAAGATTTGTGGCCTGCATTGCGCTGTCTTCGAAGTGAGAGGGTGTTTCTTGAGGCCAGGCCTCTCGAGACAGAATCTCGTGCGCATAGTCGGAAAGCGACACGCCCTTGGCTTGCGCTCGCGCCATCAGGCCGCGCTCGATGTCGGTTGTAGATCGATCACAAGGGTCATTGGCTGCGTCTCCTTATCAGCCCTCATCTTTCCACATTACAGGATATGGCTCTTAGTTTTTTGGGTTGAGCTGAATGCCGGGATTACGTGAACGATTTTCGAGTTAGGGACAAAGACGGAATTGAGCCGGGGGGACTTGGCCAAGCGGAAATCTGTTCATTTGGCGGGGAGCTCGGCTTCGGCGGGGTGCCGGCTGGAAATTCGCTGTAAATTCCCTGTGGACATTCACTGTCAAACTTCACAGTTGATATTCGTTTCCTGCCCGTGAAGGTACGTTGCACGGCTTGGGGTTTGGTGGTGTCAGAGTGATTTTGGGGTTGGTACGGGAGAACCCGTCCATAGCGTGATTTTTGCAAAATTCTGGCTTGTTGGAGCGTTTTGGATTTTGGGTTAAGTGGCGGATTCTGAGCGACTTTCGGTCCTGGTGCCGAATTTGATTGGGAAGGCTAAGGGCCAGCTGAGGCGGGAATTGGGAGAAAAGATCTCCAAAACATTGAGGAAAATGGGCGAATGGCGCTGGGACGTATCAGGCTGACGACATGGTGACGACATGGTGATCCCAACATTCGCCTCACGACCAACTTTCATCTCCTCAGCAAATCATGAATTCATCGGCTAAGAAAGATGGGATGGTCGAACGCTTACGATTCAGAGCCGGGCCGTAGCGTTTTGCCACGGCCCGGTCCTTCCTCTTGCCTACTGGCGAACTTCCAGATTCCCGGCCGCGATCGTCTGCGGGAGGGTTGAGGCTCCATTCCAACTGCTTGAGTAAAGCAGAACGCCGCTAGCGTTGAGCAGGGTGACTGCGATGGTGTCGTTGACTCCGGGCTCACCTTTGTCGTTGGTGACCATCGTGAGGTTTAAGTTTCCAAACAGAGTAATCGGAGCGAGCGGATCGGTGATGTCCGTAAGGGTAGCCTTACTCACGAACGTGGCCAAACCGTCATCGGTGCCCGCAGCCTGAACGGAGAGGGAATTGGTTGCGGTGGACTTGATCTGGTAGACCTTGTCAGCGGTACGCACGATGATGTTTACACGCCCCTGTAGGCTCGTGAGGGTCTTGTTGAACTTCACGCTATACCCAAAGTTAGTCTTGCGGCCGGGACTGCCAGCGTACAGTCCCGCGGAAGTTTGTCCCGGTGTACTGCTGTTCAGACTATAGCCGCCGCCCGTAATAAAGGAAGCCAGCGGCTGAGAGATTGTGATCACGGAGTTGTCCTCGGCGGCATCACGCGAATAGTAATCACTCACCACAATGCCGATCGTAAAGTCTTGCGAATTACCGCTGATGGTCGCAGCCCAGTTGCAGCTCACAGCGCCAGTCTTGGTGTCCGGGAGGGTTACCGCAGGAGTCAAATTAGTGCAACCCGGAATAGCGTACCCGGTCTCCCGGTTGATGAATTTAACCCTGGCGTTCCTAATATCGCCTGGATTCGTGTCGGAGAGGGGCAGGGTGGCCGTGATGTCCTGAATCGTCGCGCTCAAGACAACAGTAGCCGAGCTGGAAGTTGCGCTGGGAGTGGACACGAACAAAGCGCCGGTGTAGGTCGCCAGCGCGTCTTCCACGGTGACGGTGAGTGGCTTCTCGTTGAGGTTTCCCGTAAAGTTACTGAGATCAGTTGGAGTAAATACCGCTGTTACAATGCGGCTCGCGGGGTTCATCGAACCTGCGACTGTCTCAAGGAGAGCGACTCCGTTTAAAGTTGCTGTGCCGTTGGCTGGCACTCCGCTCACAGTGCCCAAAAGCTGCGATGTCGCCGTGCCCAAATTAATGTAAAAATTGAAACTGCCACCAATCGGCGTTGTTGAGCCAATCGATGCGGAAAGATCTACTTTGTCGCTGTACTGCTTGGTGCCAGGGGTGACGGTGAAAGCGAGAACTGCGGTGCCCGCTTTGGTGATGACCACCACGGCGTTGCCGCTGCTGCCGTTATAGTTGGCATCACCCGTGTAGGTGTAGCTTGCGGTGCAAGACGCGCCTTGTGGCACTGTGCTCGGCGCTGCGCTGCAGCTGCCGCTGTATGTCGGAGCCGGCGTCAGGCTCGAGCCGCCCGGTCTGGCCACCGATACGGTGGCGGCGTGGGCGAACGTGTCATAGACGAAGGTCCCACCCGTTACCGTAGTGGTGGAGCTGGCTTTGCTGATCGCGATGTTTAACGGTGAGCTAGGAGCAGACGCATTGTAATTGTCGCTCCCAGCCCGCAGCGCGGTGATCGAGCATGTTCCTGTACCACTCAGGATACTGATAGCTCCGGTGGATGCGCCCACGGAGCATGCAGTGGAGCTGCCGGCGCTGTAGCTAAGGGCACCAGTGCCATTTCCGCCGCTGGCTATAGCGCTCAGCCCAGCCTGTGCATAGACGGCCGAGGCGGGGCCGGAAATGTTCACCGTTGCCTGGTTCGCCTTTTGCAGCGTCACCGTATT
>JBKJUN010000536.1:0-10712 GCA_046590555.1 Bryobacter sp.
CATCGGCATCCGGCATCCAGACAAAACCGCGCTCCAGTTTTACCTTCCCAAGGCCAATCTTCGGCAAGATCCGCCGAAGCTCTTCAGCCTCGTCCCTCACCCATAAATACAAGCGCCCGTCGAAGGCGGAACATTCGAAGCCCAATCCCGCATGGTACCGCCGAAGGCCCATCCCCGTCACAAAGAAGAATTAGGGAAGGATAACTGCTTTACCTGCTTCAAGTCTGCGCACTGTCGCCAGCGCCTCATCCGCCTGGTCCAGCGTAAATCGGTGCGTCACCTGCCGCGAAAACAGCCCGCACCACTTAGCCGATCGAGCCAGAAATTCCACTGCTCCCAGCACATGCCGGGCCTCAAAAGCCCAGCTCCCCATCACCGTCAATTGCTTCTTGGTGATGATGTGCGGATTAAATTCGACGTTCCCGGCGTTTGCGTATTGCCCCAGTACCAGATACTTCCCGCCATCCCGGCAAAGCTCAAAGCCCTCCGGTACCGCACTAGGGTGCCCGACACACTCCAGCACCACATCCGCCCCATACTCACCCACCACATCACAAACCGCCGCTCGCCGCGCCTCAACCGTCTTATACTCATCAAGACTCACCACCGCGTCAGCCCCAAACTCAAGCGCCATCTTCAACCGGTGCGCCGGCCCGCCAACAACCACGGTCTTAGCCGCCCCACTCTCAATCGCCACAGCCAGAGCGGCCAGCCCCACCGGCCCCGCCCCCTGCACCACCACCGTATCGCCCATCTCCACCCCAATCCGTTCAATCCCGTGCAACGCCGTATTCAGCGCACAACCCGCCCCGACGATCGCCTCAAACGGAACCGAATCTGGCAGCTTGAAAATCGAAGAACCCGCCCGCAACAGAATCCACTGCGAATAACCGCCCCGCAAATGTGGTGCCTCATCACAGCAATAAGAGATGCCATAGGCCTTCCGCTTCAAGCATCGCGTTGGCGTCTTCTTGATCCGGCAGTAATAGCATTCCCCGCAAACAATGCTGCTAGCCCAGACCACCCGGTCCCCTACCGCAAGCGACTGTCCGGTCCAGTCTCTTTCAAGTCCCTCCCCAAGCTTTGCAATCCGCCCCGCACTCTCATGCCCCAGAATGACGGGCACTGGAATCGGCAGCTCACCCTTCCAAAGGTGAACATCAGTCCCACAGATTCCGGCCATTTCAACTCGGGCCAGTGCCTCTCCGGGCGCAAGTCTCTCATCCACCTCATACTCGCGAATCTCTAGTGGGCTCTGATAAGCGGTCAACACCGCAACTTTCGACGTCAACATGATCCCTCTATTGAATCATTAGGCAATTCAAGGAAACTTTATTTATCTCTATTGCTCTAGTAGTTGAACGATTCCACTCAACGAGGAGCATACATGTCAGACAGATATTCAACACCCGAGTTCGGCAACAACCCTTCAGATCTTGCCGCCAAAGTAGCGGCGGGCTACAACGATGCGAAAGAGACTGTAAAAGAAACTGCCTACGACATCGAAAATGCCGCTTCGAAATCAATGGATGCTGGTCGAGCCTCAACCGCAACGACACTCTCCAACGCCGCAGCGATGATTGATGAACGAGCAGCGAATCTCCCTGGCGGTAAAAAGATTGAAGACTTTGCCAGAAGCGCGGCCGACAAGATTGCAACCTCCGCCGACTATGTTCGCAATCATGATGCGAAAGCGATGATGGCCGACGTAGAGGCCCTTGTGAGATCTCACCCAGGTCAATCTCTAATGGTTGCGGGCGTTGTGGGCTTTTTGGCCGGTCGCGCCTTGAAAGGCAAAGATTAATCAATATGGCTGAAGCTGGAGACAGGTCCATCGCCTCCGTCTTGCTAAGCGTTATCAAAAATGTCGAGTTGATCGTTCGATCAGAAATTCAACTTGCCATTACAGAGACGCGAGGCGAAATAGCAAAGGCTAGTCACGCTACCAAGTTCATGGCCGCCGGAGCGATTCTCGCCATTCTGGCAACTGCGTTCTTGCTCCTGTCATTCGTCTATCTGCTTGCCACGATAATGTCGATATGGATTGCGGCGCTAATTGTAGCCCTATCTTCAGGAATAGTAGCGGGAGTTTTGATTTCGAACGCACTCACTAAATTTAAGCTGATCCATACGGCACCTGAAAAGGCTATTGCTTCAGTGAAGGAGAACATAGCATGGACAAAAGCACAGACCAAATAGAGCTTGACATCAAAACGCAACGTGAGGAGCTCGTCATGAATATTAGTGAATTGGAAGTCAAGACAAAAGAGTTGACGGATTGGCGTGCCTATTTCAACAAAAGCCCCGGCACCATGTTAGGGCTCGCCTTTGGCTGCGGAGTCGCTCTCGCCGCTATGTCCGGTGATGGAAGGCGTAAGCGAATGCCAGAGCATAGAGAGATGCAGAAATCCACCTCTTCACCTCGCCACGATCAAATCAGTGAAACTTGGAATAGCGTCCAAGGCGCATTGATTGGTGTTGCCGCAACGAAGTTCAAAGATTTTGTCGCCGAGCTCATTCCCGGTTTCAAAGAACAGATCAATATCGCCGAAAGCAAAAGACGCGTCTGACCTATAGCTAATATGCGCTTCATTGCCATTCTCCGAAGCACCTTTACTTCGTGGAGCGATCATGAAGCTCCCAGGCTCGGTGCAGCACTTGCCTTTTACACTATTCTTTCCCTAGCGCCTTTGATGATACTGATTGTCGCTCTAGCCGCTTTCGTATTTGGCTTCCCAGCTGCTCAATCTCAAATTCTAGTTCAGGTGCATAGTCTGCTGGGCCAGCAAGGGGCAGAAGCAGTCAAAGGCATGATCGAGCAAGCTCAGAAACCCTCCGACAGCATCACCGCTTCCATCCTGGGTATGATCATGCTTTTGTTTGGAGCCTCTGGTGTCTTTGAAGAACTACGCTCAGCCTTGAACAAAATCTGGAATGTACAGCCAGTGCAAAGTGGCCACATCGCCGCCTTATTGCGGGAAAGATTCTTCTCTTTCGGAATGGTCCTGGCGATTGGCTTTCTATTACTCGTTTCACTCCTGTTCAGCGCCGCCCTTGCTGCTCTCGGTAACATCTACAGTGAAATACTGCCCAAGATGGAATGGACTCTCCAACTTATCAACTTAGTCGTCTCCTTCCTCTCGATTTCCATTGTCTTTGCCTTGATTTTCAAATTTGTCCCCAATGCGCAGATTGCCTGGAAGCCCGTCATCGTTGGAGCTTTACTCACTTCTTTTCTCTTTAGCGTTGGTAAAGTTTTGATTGGCCTTTACCTTGGCAAAGCTGCCGTAGGCTCGGCCTATGGCGCAGCGGGATCCTTGGTGGTGATCGTCGTTTGGGTTTACTATTCTTCCCAGATTTTCTTCCTAGGTGCCGAATTTACTCATGCTCTGGCCAACGCTGCACCTCCGTCTAAAAAGCCGTTAACAGATAGTTCAGCTCCAAAAGCCAGGAAACCCGAACAAAGCTGAATATTTCAGCCCTGTCCGGGTTCCGTAACTTTCAGTTTCCGAATGGTTTTGGTTAATGTCCTCCACCAAATCGATGGTCGCAACTCGGACATTTCGCTGCTGCTTCGTTCGTCCAAAAAACGTGAGTCAAGGTGATTGAGCCATCTTTGTTGCTTCGTTCATAGGTGGAACTGCGCCCATTCTTCGACTGGCTCATCAACTTGCCCCAGCTGTTTGGGTCGTCCGAGATATCCACGTCTGCTGAAGCTGACTGTGCGGTAATCAGCGCGACCGTCGTCGTGCTATCCGGGTGAGCATAGATCAAACCTAACTGATCAAAGTCATGCTGGTTGGGTTTTGTGCTCAGTGTGCTCCCGGCATTGGCACCGGTGTTTGAGAAATAGTCCATGCACGAATTTTGGGAGCTTCCATCAGTTGACTGGTGGTCCAGGCCGAATGTATGGGCAATCTCCTGACACATCACATGCAATCTCTCATTGGGATTGTTGTACGTAGCGGTGTTGAAATAGGTATCGTTCATCTTTGCCGTGCCCTGCGTGATGTGAACCCCGCCGGAGATGTTGATGCTGGCCAAGCCAAGCCAGCCATTGTTGCCATAAGTCCCATTGCACACCTGCGTAGTCCCGGCCACCGCCGAGCAGCGCTTGCTGAATTGCCCGGCGACGATCGCAGTCTGGAGCAGAGTAGGAGTAGACGGCAGACCAAACGTACCGCTATTCCAATCTTTGGAAGTTTGGCTGAGGTGTCCCCTCCAGTCAGCACTGGTAAGGTTGTCGCCAAGCTTCAGCGTGAATTGCGGAGTCGTTCGAGCCCAATGGTAGCCCCCCCACGAGTGTGTCGCCACTGCCACATTGGACAGCAGCCCGAATACCATCAGCCCTCCGGCCATGCTCATACATTTCTTGTAGTTGAATAGGGTCACGCAATCTCCTTTATTGACCTGGATGACGAACTGCTGTAAAACAATTTAGTCTTTAAGCAAAGCTTACATTATTTTGCTTTTGTTTATTTTTATTTTTAACCTTAGGGCACCACGGTTTTTTGATCTAGGTCTATCCATTGAACGGCAATTTTCTCAGCCATGATCCCGGCACCAAACCACCGCCAACAGAGGGCAGTGAAGCGAGAACTCAAATACTTTTATCTATCAACTGAATCGCCGATGAAAAACTCTCTCTCTACCGTTGCTTCACCATTTTCCTCGTCGCACTCCCCCTGTTCTCGCAGGGCAATGATAAGGGTAACCCTTCAGAAGAAATCAGCCCTTTCCCTCAGGACCTGAATTCTCGCCTCGGACATCTCCCCGCAGGTTGCGGCTGCAATCACATCTTTCTTTTCGGCAAGGCCATGATCATTGCCAGAGCAGCCAGCGCCATCTTGGACGTCATCTCGATCTTCTAAGCCGCGCTCACAACTTCAACCAATAGGTCCGAACTACCTTTGCATGCATGCTCGATCGCGGATAATCCCGGTCCTGCAAATTCGGCAGAAATACCTGCTCCATCCCGCCCGGCCGTCCAAACAGCGGCGACGACTTCCCTACCCACCCATACACCTGCTTGGTCAACTCAATCTCCACCACACACAACTGCGAATTCCCGGAAGGCAAAGCCATAAACTGCGCCACATAATTCCGAAAAAGTCGCCCGCTATCCTTGGCATCCTTCTGCAACTCAGTAAACACAGCTTCCGGCATCCACCAGACCCCATCAAAATAAGCCCCCGTAGCCAGCCGCAACAGCCGGAACAGCTTCATCCCCACCGGCAGCGACTGCTTCAAAGGATTCCCCGCAAAAGCCACCAGCGAGTCATAACTAGTCTGGCGCGCCGTAGCCCAGCGAACCTCATCAAAGCCCAAACTCTGGTTCAGATAAATCACAACACACCACCTCAAACTCAACAGCGTCACAATTCTCAGCTTTGGGCCATTTGCATCTCGCTCCAGACGCGCAACTATGTAATGAGACGGTAAAGTTCCTGGTCTCCATATCCCAAGACGAAGACGGCATCTTTGTAGCCGAATGCCCTTCCATCCCAGGCTGTGTGAGTCAGGGGATTTCGGAAGCGGAAGCCGAGTCCAGCATTGCCGAAGCCATCAGGGAACGCCTGGCTGTTCGTCGGGAGCAAGGCATGCCGCCTCTCTCCATTACCCGCGAAAACGAGTTAAGCGTCTAGTGCCTGTTCTGCCCTTGCTTAGGCCTCGAGAACTACGATAGATCTCCTGCGCCTCTGCCACACTCCACTTCTTTCAACTTGGGCTGGCGTGCGATCCATACCAGACCTGCCCCCAAATCCATCACCTGCACATCCAGCACCTAAATTTCTAGCCAATTCAGGATTGGCGTCAACTAGAACGGTTGACGCACCGAGGGCTCACAAACATGCGGATACACCACCACATCGTTAATCTCCGATAGTTCAAACAACAACCCCTCTCCTTCCTCTACCCCAAGCCGCAAGGCCAACTCGTGATTCGAAGGACAAATCCCATCCTCCACCAAGCCCTTTACCAATGCAAAATGTAGCCGCGGCAACGCCGCTTCACTCATCCCACTAAATTAATAGCTCCACGTCTTCCAATACTATGCTTCCCTCCGATTCAGGACACCCAACAAACCATGTAAAGAACCAGTAAAATCCACCTTCAACTGACAACCTGATGACGATTCCCTGTTATCCATGATCCATGAGCCGATTTCTCCTCCCACTCCTCTTCGCCACCCTCCTCCCGGCCCAACCTCCCATCAAAGCCAGCATGGCCAACACCATCAAGCTCAACGCCTTCGTCGACAACTGGTGCCTTATCTACATCAACGGCAAACTAGCCGCCGTCGACCAGATCGAATTCCTCCCGCACAACGGCATCTCTGTCAACATTCTCCCCAGCTACCCGATGACCATCGCCGTCCTCGCCAAAGATAACGCCGATCCCAAAACCGGCCTTGAATACACCAATCAAATCGGCGATGCCGGCTTCATCCTCAAACTCGGCGACGGCACCCTAACCAGCGCTGCCTGGAAAGTCAAAACCATCTTCAAGGGCCCGCTCAACCGCAACACGATTAACCCCAAAGTCGCCTACACCGCCATCCCCACCAACTGGTTCGCTCCAGACTTCGACGATTCCTCCTGGCCCAACGCTACCGAGTACACACAGGCTCGTGTCAACCCTGGTGGCGACTTCTCAAGTTACGATTTCGCCAACGCAAAGTTCATCTGGTCTGACGATCTCGACCTCGACAACACCGTCCTCTTCCGCTACACGGCCCCCAAACCGGCCACCTTCAACAAAACCTGGAATGCCGACGGCGATCTCAACATCACCAACATCATCAACGAGGCCCGCATGGCCCCGCCCACCAACCCTCACCTCTTCGAAGCAAATACCGACGCCCTCGCCACCGGCTACCTTACCCGCGTCCGCGGTACGCAACAACTAACAGAACAATTCGCCAACTCAGCCATTGATCTCGGCCCTGCCACAGACCAGCTCTTCTTAATTCTTTATGGCGCTAACCTCTCCACAGTCAACACCGCCACTGCCACCATCGGCGACACAAGTGCCGATCTACTCTACGCCGGCCCTCTCTCCCCCTCAAACGGCGTTGCGCAATTCAACCTCGCCATCCCGCGCACCCTCGCCGGCGCAGGCACAGTCCCCATCGTCATCACCATCAACGGCAAGCCTTCCAACACCGTCTACGTCTCGATCAAGTAACATGAGCCTCACCCTCTTTCGTCTCACCTCGCTCTCGATTTTTCTGACGACACTCTTCGTCGCCTCGCGCCCCGGTTCCGCCGTCAACACGCTCGCTCGCTGGCGCTCCGATGCGAACTATTACTACCTCGAATCAAATGGCCTGCCCACCCACCGCATGATGGTTGGCATCACCGCCTGGCAACAACAATTCCCCCTGCCCCAGGACTTCACCGGCGGCAACGCCTTCCGTATCCCAAAGAATCCCGTCTTCGCCGATAACCCCATCTCCACCAAGACCGCCCTCTTCTCCGGCGCAATCGCCGTCGCCGTCAACGGCGTCCCCATTTTCAACCCCATCAAGAATGACGGCATCACTGACACCTTCACTGCGGGCGAACTCGATGAATTCGGAGGCCACTGTGGCCGTGCCGACGACTATCACTACCACATCGCCCCGCTCCACCTCCTCGATACCGTAGGCCCCGCCAACCCTATCGCTTACGCCCTCGACGGCTTCCCCATCCACGGCATCGCCGAGATCGACGGCACTGTCGTAACGGGTCTTGACCAGTTCAACGGCCACACCTACAAGGGCGGCCCCTACCACTACCACGCCACCAAAAATTATCCCTACGTCAACGGCGGCCTGCGAGGCGTAGTCCGGGTCCAGAACGACGCGATCACTCCTCAACCGCAAACCACTCCAGTCCGCCCAGTCGGCGATCCACTTCGCGGAGCAAGAATCGTAGGCTTCACCATCTCCGCCCCAAATCGCTACTCCCTCGAATACACCCTTAACAACCAAAGCTACGTCGTCAACTACGCCATCAATGACACAAGCTACAGCTTCGAGTTCGTCGATGCAAGCGGCAACAAGACGAACCAGAATTTCAACAAAGCCCCTGCATGGCCCACCCTCTATTCCGTCGGCAGCGCAGGCCTCGCCACCGGCTATATCACCAGAGTCCGCGGCACCCAACAACTCACCGAGCAATTTGTACAATCGGCTAACGGCCAGGCCACAGGCATTCCTATCGATGTGAGCAACCTCACCGACCAGGTCTTCCTCATCCTTTACGGCACCAATCTAAACGCCCCGGCCAACAACGGCACCGCCACCATCAACGGCATCGCTACCACGCTCACCTACGCTGCTCCAACAACGCCCTACAACGGCGTCGCTCAATACAACATCGCTATCCCCAATTCACTTGCCGGTGCTGGCAAAGTCGATATCTACGTCACCGTCAACAACCGCACTTCAAACCCTGTGAATGTCATCATCAAATAAAAAAAGGGACCCCACCTCTGGGGTCCCTTTTTGTTCCAGCAAGTCAGCTTACGCCCACTTGAATCCTTCCTTCGCCATCGGCAAAGTCCGCACGCGAATCCCGCTTGCAGCAAAGATCGCGTTTGATATCGCAGGCAAAACAGGCGGCAACGGTGGCTCACCTAGTCCAGTCGGCGAATTTTTGCTCTTGATAAAGTGCACTTCAATCTCCGGCGGCGCAGCCTTCATCCGCACCATCTGATGTTGATGAAAATTCGTCTGCACAGTCTGGCCGCGATCAATCGTGATTTCCTGCGCCATCAACTCGCTCATGCCGTCGATGATTGCGCCCTCCACCTGATTCTTCGCGCTGCTCGGGTGAATGATCTCGCTGCCGACATCACCCACTGCCCAGACCTTGTGCACCTTCACACGCTTCTGCGCATCGACACTCACCTCAGCCACTTGGGCAAAATACCCGCTGTGACTATAGTGGAAGCCAACGCCCATCCCTCTGCCCTTGGGCAACTTGCGCTTGCCCCAGCCGCTCTTCTCGGCAACCATCTGCAAACAAGCCTTCATCCGGCCTGCATCGTAGGCTTCCATGCCCTTGCCCACAACAGGCTGGTCGCCCAGCAGGTCCAGACGGAACTGCACTGGGTCTTTGCCCGCAGCATGAGCCAGCTCATCGATAAAGGAATGGATCACCCATGCCAGCGAATTCGATCGCGGTGCACGCAGCGGCCCCGTCGGCACCTTCGTCGGAATCAGTGTTGCTTCCAAGCCAAAGTTCGGCACAAAGTTCGCCGGAAAATCTCCCGGTGAAATGTTCGACGAAGACACAAACTTCTCACCTTCGCCAAAGCTCACAAAGTGATCATGCCAACCGACAATCTTGCCATTGGCATCCACTGCGCCGCGCATGTGCTGATATCCGCCAGGGCGATAGAAATCATGGCGCATATCATCTTCGCGAGTCCACAACAGCTTGATCGGCGTACCCGGAATTTGCTTGGCAATCCACGCTGCCTCGATCATGTAGTCGTTCGCAAGACGGCGTCCAAAGCCGCCACCGGTGCGCAACTGGTGCACGGTGATGTCGGTTGCTTTGATCCCTAGTGCGGTCGCTGCCATCTGTTGGCCACGCCCAGGAGTCTGGCTCGGTGCCCACACCTCCAGCTTGCCGTCAACAAAGCGTGCCGCGCAATTCCCCGGCTCCAACTGAGCGTGCGAGATAAACGGATACTGATACTTCGCATCCACCTTCTTCACTCCGCCAGCCAAGGCCCCTTCCACATCGCCATCCTTTCGAATAGCAAACGCGGGCTTTGCCGCAAACAATTCCGCAGCCTTCGCGTCATACCCAACGCTGGAATGCGAAACCGTCGGGCCTTCTTCCCAAACTACTTTCAGCTTCTTGCGGGCATCATTGGCATACCACCACTTCTCAGCCACAATCGCCACACCACTGGCCAGGCTCGACACATCGCCATTGCCTTCAACGATAAATGCGTGCGTCACGCGTGGCATCTTCTTGATCTCATCCAGGTTCGCGCTTACGGCCTTGCCGCCAAAAACAGGGCACTTCTCGTAAACCGCAAACAGCATCCCCGGCAACTTAAAGTCGATGCTATAGATCGGCTTGCCAGTCACCATAGCCGGCAGATCGATCGTCGGCATGCTCTTGCCAATGATCTTGTAATCGTTGGCATCCTTTGGCTTCACCAACTCCGGCTTCGGCATCGGCAGCGCAGCGGCCTTCGACGCAATCTCGCCGTAGCTAACGCTCTTGCCACTGGCCTTGTGCAACACGCGGCCCATCTCGGTTGAACACTCTTCCACCGGTACGCCCAGGCTCGTAGCCCCAGCCTGCACCAGCATCAGGCGCGCCGTCGCACCCACCTGCCGCAACAGATCCCAGTTATTCGGAGTAGACCGGCTACCGCCAGCAGACTGCGAACCAAACTTCACTTCATCAAGGTCGCCCTGCACCACACGCACAAGCTTCCAATCGACATCAATCTCTTCGGCCAGAATCATCGGCAGCGCCGTCTTGATACCCTGACCCATCTCAGGATTCTTGCCCGTCAGCGTTACCATGCCATCCGGCGAGATCTTCACAAACGCATTCGGGTCCAGAGGAGCTTGTGCCCGGCGCGGCCCTTGTGCCAGCGCTTCATGTCCGCCAATCAACATCCCGCCGCCACTCAGCAGCGACACCTTAAGAAAGAAACGACGGCTATTCATTGTTGTTAGCCCCCGATGCGTTAGA
>JBKJUN010000556.1:0-42891 GCA_046590555.1 Bryobacter sp.
ACGAGTTTATAGGTGATCTCTTCTTCTTTCTTTGTATCGAAGACGACCACTTCTGAACCAAGTCCAATCCGGTCGAAGGGAATTTTGGTCATATCGGCCATGGACATGGTTTGAAGACGCATTTTCAAATGCCCGATTCGAGCGTGGACATAGCCCTGACGTTCTTTTGCCGCATGATACTCCGCGTTTTCGCTCAGGTCGCCGAGTTCGCGGGCGCGCAATATCTCCTTCGGAAGTTCGCTGCGCAGTTCGTGCTCAAGCGAAGCGACCTCATCCACCAGTTTTTTCTTTATGTCGATCATGTCACCCGATTTCTGCTGTTCCCATTCTAAACCGTCTATTGGACGGCAATGCGAGAGCTTCTGGAAATTACGCCATCCTTCTGGATTGTCAATTCGACTTCCTGACCGGTTGGGGCATCAGTTGGAATCACTACATTGACCTGGTAAAGGCCTACGATGCCGGGGGCCAATCCGCTAAATAGGAGCTGAGCCGGTCGGCCACCGATTGTAACCAGGGGATTGGTTGTGGTTCGAGCCAGAGGGTTTGATGGGCTGATTTGCCCATTGCCTGGAGTACGGTCTACCGGGCCAAGCCCATTGACGTATAGCTGAGCGACTTGTCCGCGACGGGCGGGGTTGCTGCCAGAAATGAGCGCAAAAGCTCCGTCCAGGGCAGCGATATAGCGCCGGTTTGATCCAGCCTCGAAATATTCAAAGGCAGCCGGATTTGACGCACGCAGGCGCAAGGTCTGAACGGCGCTCGAAAACTCACCGATCGAAACTTTCATCTCGACGGTGGCGAGGCCCGCGCACTCCCAGGGGATCTGAACGTTGATCTGGCCCTCGCTTACGAATTGCAGTCGACCGGCAGCGCTGACGCGCTGGGATGGATTGTCGAAGCTGACGCTAACACGGGCGAGGGAAAGTGGCAGTTCATTTCCGCTAAAGACTTTGAGGGTTGGGCTGAGAGCGGCACCGTAAATGGTGATGTACTGGCCGGCTGCGAACCCTTCTGAGGCTTCACCACTTGCGGCGTCTCGAATCCCATTTGTTGAAACTGCCGGACGAGCGATCACTCGGCCGACAAAATCGGCGAATATCGTTCCAGCTTCAAAACGAACGACTTGCTCTCCGATATTTGATCCGGCCTTGATGGTTCCTTCGACTATGCCAAATTCATCGGTTCGCTCATTGGCGAAGGTGACCTGGGCATTGCCGCTTGTTGTACGGCCCCTGACGGCCACGTTTTGAACGGGTATTCCGAATTGATCTACGACCTTCATCAGGATTGGCTTTTCGTAGCCCGGGATGGCATCGTAGAACGCGCCGCCCAGTGCATACATATTGAATGCTGCACCTGGACCAACGTAGAAGGTGTATGGAACTCTGACGTCTGTGGCACCACCGGAAATCAGTATGAAGCCATCGTATTTACCGTTTGCCGGACGAGTTCCCGACATTCGTATGGAGACTTGAGTTTCACGGCCAGCCAGGAGAGCGAATGTGGCTGGTGTAGCAGCAATTGTTATGCCGGGCGCTGCATTCCTTTGTTCCACCCTTATGCTCAAATTGAGCGAGCCAGAATTGGCCAGATTAGAAATGGCGAGGCCCTGCGCTGGAGGAAAGCTGGCCGGGCTGACAATTCCAAAGCCGATCGAGCTGGGTTCTACAGCGACGTTGGATTGAAGTGCGCGGTTGGCGTCAAGTTTTCCGCCACCCATCGCAGTGACAGCCGCCTGGACCTGGCGTCCGTTGTTATCGTAATCCACAAGATTGGTGTTGCCTGTATTCGCAAGTGCACTCTTTACCTGTGCCGGGCGCAGACCAGGCGATTTCTGTTTGACGAGTGCAGCGGCACCAGCCACCATCGGGGCAGAGAAGCTGGTTCCCTCCGCGACAACATAGCCATTGGGGTTGTACATTTCACCGTTCGGATCTGTCCGCTGGGTGGCCATGTACAGGTCTGTTCCGACGGCAACCATGTCTGGCTTGACGGAATAATTTCCGATGCCTGGCCCTTGCGAAGAGAATACTGCGATCTCGTCGGCTGCGGCTCCCACTTCGCGGAATGTGGGATTGAGTCGAACGCTTCTTTGTTGATTTGAAAGAAACGAACGTAGCGAGTTTCCCGCGTTGAAGCCGATCAAAGCTGCCGGGATTGAGGTGTTGTCCAAGCCACTGACTTGAAATACTCCGGCGCCCTCAAGACCAGTAATGACAACTGCTATGGCACCAGCGCGTTGTGCATTGTTTACTTTTTGGGCAAGCAGACAAGTGCCACGTTCCACCAGGGCGATTCGGCCTGCCATTGAGTTGTCGGGTAAGGGATCACAGCCGAGGCGGCTGCTGGTGACGGAACTTACATCAGTAACCTGAGCTTCGATAGCGGTCGACAATTGCGGGCCGTCTCCAAAACGCATGTTTACCGATTGCAACTCGCTCGGGACCCCATTGCCCAGGACTGTGAGGGTGTTGTACCAGATGTGAGAGTTCGTGATTGCGCCAACCGTGATTGCGCCGGGGGCCGTCCCAGGGCTCTCGATTGTGTTGAGAGACGGCGCGTTCGCGCCGATCTCCCCACTGTTGCCAGCCGAGATTGTGACGATCAAGCCGAGGCGGATTGCGTTCTGAACTGCATTTGCGAAAGCGTCGCAGGGCTGATTCTTCTGGGCACCGCAGAAATTGTCGAGGGGGCCGTAACCAGCTGGAGCGCCAAGATTGAGACTGGCGATGTCCATGCCATCGGCGATGGCATCTTCGAGCGCCTTTACGACGACGCTTGGATAAGTTGTGTCGTTTACGCCACGGCTGCCAAAGACCTTGTAGTTGCCGAGAAAGGCTCGCGGCGCAACCCCTGAGATACGTCCATTGGGTGAGTCATGCTCTTGCCCGGCCGCAACCATGGCTGTAGCCGTGCCGTGACCGATACGATCTCGTGGGGTGTTGTCGTCTGGCCGCGTATTTACGGCATCCGTGCCAAAAGCGAAATTGAGGAGGTCCACGTAGCTTCGTGCGGCGATGACCTTGTTATTGGTAAAGGTACAATCCCCGCTATCGGCTTTGCACTTCGGATATCCGGCCGGAGTCGAGGCTGAGAAATCTTTGAAAGCAGGATGATTCTGGTCGATGCCTGTGTCAAGAATCGCGATTTTGACTCCTGTACCCGCACCCGAAATCCCACCTACCTGATTCCAAGCCGAACGCACGTTTACCACATCTAGCGCCTTATTGATGTGCCGCTTGAGTGGGAGCATTCGCTGCACCCTGTCCACCTCGGGCATACCTTTGATTTGCTCGATCTGCTCTGCGCTGGCCTGAATGTATAAGGCGTTCAGGAGGACTTGACTAGAGTCGATAATCTGGATTCCAGATGAGGCCATCTGGACGCCTAGCGCAGTCTGCTTTGCTACCAGGGCTGAGCGTTGAGAATTGGCTTCGTTTCGAAGCAGGTCCTTTCGACTTTGCATCGCTTCGGCGAGCGGAGGGTCTTTCAAGACCACAATGTATGTATTCGATCCCCGTTGAGCCAACCCTGTGGCCGCGAGCAAGCTGAAGGCGGCGATCACGGCCGCAAATCTATGGTGCCTCATGTGTTTAGCGACGTATTCCCATCAGAAACAGTTTCGCAACTCAGCCACTTGCATCGTTTCTGTTGCAACGACATCTAACCAGTCAAGTAAAGGAGATCAGGTAAAAATGATTCAGATCAGAAAATCGGAAGAGCGCGGCAAGGCTAACCATGGTTGGCTCGATACGCGTCACAGCTTTAGCTTTGCTGACTATTACGACCCCAATCACGTCCAATTTCGCGGATTGCGGGTGATCAATGAGGACTGGGTGGCTGGTGGCAAGGGCTTCGGGATGCACCCCCATCGCGACATGGAGATCCTGACATGGGTGCGTGCCGGCAAACTTGAGCATGCGGACACGATGGGAAATCGCAGGACGATCGAACCCGGAGAATTGCAGGCGATGAGTGCCGGGAGCGGTTTGTATCACAGCGAATACAACCCCTCTCCCGATCAACCTGTCCATCTATTCCAGATCTGGATCATGCCAGAGAAGCGAGGAATCCAGCCGGGATATCAGCAAAAGACATTTACTGCCGAAGGGCGCAGGGGGAAGTTCCAGTTGGTTGCGTCTGACGATGGCGATGAAGATTCGTTGCAGATGAATGCCGACGCAAGGTTTCTTGTGGCGGATCTTGGAACCGGTGATGAAACCACCTATTCCTTGGAAAAGAGTCGTGGAGTTTACGTCCAACTGGCCAACGGATCGATCTCATTAAATGGCGAGACGATGAGCGCCGGTGACGGCGCAATGGTCGAAGATGAGGCCGAGATCAAGATTCAAGCAAGTAGTGAAGCGCACCTGTTGCTCTTTGACTTGAAGTAAGGCGTTTGGTTAGGGTTTGGCGATCTCGACGGTAGCGCCGGCCTTGAGGTTTGCTTCAGGGCCGAGAGCTACCTGGTCGCCTTCTTTGATTCCAGAAAGAACGATCGTGCTGGTGACATTGCCAGAGCCGAGTTCCAGCTTGCGCCAGACCAGTACGTTGTTCTCGATCACGTATACGCCGCTTGCCCCTTCGCGATTGCGGATCGCTTCTTTCGGAAGCAGTAGGACAGATTCCTGTTTGCGGGTCTGAATGAAGGCATTTACGTTTGTTCCAGGCAGCAGGTCTCCGTCTTGATTTTCAATGCGGCATTCAACTTCGCCCACTTGGCGAGTACCGAGGGGAACGATTTGAGTAGGGAGCTTTTCGATTTCACCTTTCCATTTTTTGCCCTCGAGCGCATCCCACGTAATTCTGAGCGGCATGCCCTTTTTGATCCGGCCCAGTTCCGGTTCGTCGACGAAGACCAGGACTTTCAGTGTGTCAATACGGCCGACATTGGCGACCAAGGTTCCTGGACTCACGAACGAGCCTTGTTTAACGTCGAGCTGATAGACGACCCCTTCGATTGGCGATCGAATAATTCCCATCTGGATTCGTCGTCGCGCCAGATCTGCCGAGGCCGTTGCCTCACGCAGTCGAGCTTTGGCAGAGGCTAGATCTGAGTTGGCAACGAGCGTAGGACGGCGAGCATGAAGCGCAGCCATCTGAAGCTGTAGGAGCTCAATCTTGTCCTTCAGTATTCGTGTATCTTCTTTTGTGCCGGCGTTGCGCGCAGCCAACCGCTCTGCAATTTCCAGCTCTTTTTCTGCCTGAAGCTTTTCCGCCTGGCGTTGCTTGATTCCCTGATCGATATCGACAATTTCACGCTTGCGCCCACCCGATTCAAGCAATTCAATAGTGGCCTGGGCTTCTTCGATGCGCGCCGTCGCCGAGGAAAGCTCAGCTTCTGCTTCTTTGGTGTCGAGGATTGCGATTGGCGTGCCTTTGGCGATTCGCTGGCCTTTGGCGACTGGGACGCCAACCACCAGCCCTTCTTTTTCGGCTCGTGCGCTTGCCCATTCACTCGGCTCTACGCGTCCGTTCGTGGTGACTTGATCCTCGAAGGAGGCGCGAGCCACTTTGAATACCGGAACCTGAGCAGTTACATTGCTGAATCTCCAGGCAAAAAATCCGATGATGGATGCCAGAACAACGACCAGCAGCAGTCCGAAACGCTTCATTCCGTAATGTCCTTTGCACAATGATCGAAGAGCAATTGCAATTCGATGTGTTGAATTTTTATTGCCAGTGCACTGTTGGCCGGATTTGACCCGGTTCTGGCTGCGCTTATGAATTCGACGAAGCGGGTATGGTCCCAGTTTCTTCCAGGATTCCAACCAGCTTCGATAGAAGCTTTTTTCAATGGGTCTTCAATAGGGTGGCGTCCGAACTGGCGAAACCAATATTTGGAGTTCCAGTCGTCTGGCTCCATCCGGTGGTAAATGGCGTGCCAATAACTGCCTTCAGGCGTTGAAAGATCCTGTGAGACGGAATGACTGTCTTTGCCAAATCCTGCGTAGAGCAGAAGGCCTGCTCTGGTTTCCTCCGGGAGCCGGCAGCTTTTGAATGCGGCCTTCCCCAACGTATGTACTCCCGGAAAACGACCCCCTTCGGCAGCGATTAGCGGCAGTGGGTACTCTCCATTTTGGAGTGACAGGATCAGGCTGGAAAACTCAGTGAACATTGGGTTGGGGCCCGGCGCTCTCGGCGACCATAATTTCAAGATTATTCTTTACGTCGTCATCAATCCATTGTTCACCGCAATTTCGGCAAACGAGGGCGGGCACATCCTCGATCTGGAAAAGCTCTTCGTTAACGATGATCTCGTAGGTGATGGAAGCTTCCATGAGTGCTGTTCCGCAAGAAGTGCAATGAGTAGGGCGCATCAATAGCCTAAACACATGCTAACTTGAATCGAGATGTTCAGCTTCAAGATCCACCGCCTGAAAGATCACGTTTCCTTACAATTTCGCTGGGCTCCCCACACTGCCGGCCCTGCTACAGTCAAGCAGCGCGACTATGAGATCAGTGGTGAGATGGAAGGCCTAAGCGCCTATGCGCTCTTTAACGAATTGCGTGGCACAGCCAATGAACTTCGAGTTGGCGATTTGCTGGAACTGCCCGATGGCACACTTCGCATTTTCAAATTTGTCGGTTTGGAAGAGGCCAGTTGGTTTGTTGCTCCTGTCCGCCCAGAACTCCCTGGAAGCCCGGTTAGTGGCGGTGAAACCGAGATGAGCGGACCGAATCTCGGGGTCTAGCTCGACCAGGTGCCCTGCGGCGGCCCTGAATTTGCGCTACACTTTGAGTCATGGGCAGTTGTTCGGCTCCAAGTGAGCCGATAAATCAATATGCATTGGTTACCTACCTCCCCGGTGAGCTAGGTTGCTATTTGGATCAGTTGAGGCGAGACCTTGTTTCTCAATGCAACGCGCGATCTCACGTCTCTCTACTCCCCCCTCGTTCTCTCGACTCTTCTCCCCTCCAAGCCGAATCCCAAATCCGTTCACTCAGTTTTCTGGCGCGACCGGTAGTGGTCAAAATCGGCAAGGTTTGCGTGTTTCCTCGGACATCGGTCATCTACTTGGAGCTCAAAGCTGGACAGCCGGAACTGGAAGAACTTCATCGCAAGTTTGCCACTGACGCCCTCGCCTTTGATGAACCCTATCCGTTTCACCCCCATATCACTCTGGCTCAAAACTTTGAGATTGGCACAGTTGATGAAAGAGTCCAGCAGGCTCAGTTGCAATGGGATGCCTACTCTGGCCCTAGGGAGTTTTTGCTCGACCGGGTCGTATTTGTCCAGAATTCATCCGGCAACTGCTGGATCGACCTCAAGACTTTCCATCTTCAGGGTCTGCCAGCGGCACCAAATCCATCCACTCCAGTGGAACTCAGTCGAACATACTAAGCTGGTTTTTGGCAGAAATTATCTGTTTCTTGAGCGGACTTCCCACCACTCCCAAAACTTCAAATGATTCCAGTGCGGCTCTCGGAATCAGAACCTTCTGAACGCCCACGGCTGGTTCAGGCGGAGATGCAACGATCGAAATTGGGTCTAAAGCGCTGAGACTGTTGGGCATTGTTGCTTCCACCGAATCCCCGTCCTTGAAACGAAACCTGACCCACAAGCCTTGCTGCCGTGGCCTTACCGCATAGTGGTTGCGTGGCCATGGAGGCTGGTCTAACCATTCGCGAACAAAACAAATGAGCTTGATTTGATCGAGCGGAAGATTCTGTACTACTCCTTCCCGATTCAGGAACTGCACAAAGCCGCCTTCGAAAGGATTTCCCGAGTCGACAAAGCCCGCCAGAGTCTCTCGCTCAAAGCGATAAACCATTGCTTTCTTTGTCGAAACGCTAGTCAAAAGCTAATTTCCTGCCTTCTGGGGAGATTCCAAGCCAAAAATGGTCAAAATTGTTTCAAACACAAATGCCAGTATTGTATCATTGGCTCAATGTTCGGCCAGGCACCCTTTGCGGCTGCCGTAAGGTCGTATTTGACTTACTGCAGAGTCGAAAAAGGTCTTTCCGCAGCGACCCTTAAGGCTTATGAGAGTGATTTTGAGAGTTATTCCCGTTGGCTCCAAGAATCGTGTGAGGACTCGTTTTCGCAAATTGCAGTCCTGCAGCGTTTCCAAAATTACCTTTTGGAGCGAAAACTGAGTAGCCGAAGTATTGCGCGAAAGTTTGCCGCCTTGCGTGGTCTGCTGAAGCATTTGGTGGCTGAAGGGCATTTGACCAAAGATCCGACAGAATTTCTGCGCACGCCGAATCCGCCACGCAAATTGCCGAAGGCGATTCCCGAGGGCCGATTGGCAGAAGTCGCAGAGGCGTTTGATCGGGCAACCCCAAGAGGCCTGCGCGATTGGGCCATGTTTGAGCTTTGTTATGGATCTGGATTGCGATTGAGCGAACTTGTGAATGTGCAATTATCGGCATATAACGCCCTTTCCATGCGTCTGAGAGTGACGGGGAAAGGGAACAGACAGCGCTTGCTGCCTGTCGGCAGCGATGCGGCCAAAGCCATCGACCAGTATCTTCTGGAGGGACGCACCAAGTTGTTGCGTGGGGAAAGTTCACCCTTCCTGTTTGTGAGTTCCCGCGGGCCGAAGCTTGAGAGCCGCTCCTACTGGAAGGTTCTCGCTCAACTTCGCCGCGCGATGGGGAGTGACAAGGCCTTGCACCCGCATATGCTTCGCCATTCTTTCGCGACACATTTGCTCGATGGCGGAGCAGATCTCAGAAGTGTCCAAGCCTTACTGGGGCACGCAGATATTTCGACGACTCAGATTTACACCCATGTCGAGCAGGAACGCTTGCGTGGGATTGTTGACCAATTTCATCCAAGGGAAGCCAAGAAATTATGAGTGATTACATGTTCATGCTGGAGAGCCACCTCAGCCAGTCGCAGAATTTTGTTATCTCAGAAGTCCAGAGGATGATGGCGAAACTACAAGTCAATGTTTTTCTCACTGGTGGAGCATTGCGTGACATGTTGGCCGGTCTTCCTGTTCGCGACCTGAACTTCACGCTGGAAGGTTCGCCTTTCAAGCTGGTTAAGGCTCTCGAGAAAGAAGCTGGAATTCGTGTAGTGAACTCGGACGATGTGCGCAAGAGTTACGAAATCAGCTTCCCCAATGGGGTGCATGCCGAAATTTCGATGGCGCGCATTGAAAAGTTCGCCAAACCCGGAGGAATGCCCAAAGTGATTCCTTCGACCATTCACGAAGACCTCCGCGGAAGGGACTTTACGATCAATTGTCTGGCGATTTCACTCGCTCAGGGATCGCGCGGATTGTTGCTTGACCCCACCAATGGCCTTTCCGATTTCGCCCTGCGTGAGCTAAGAACGGCCACCAGCCACACCTTAAGTGACGACCCCTCCAGGGTCTTGAAGCTGGTGACCCTGCAAGCCAGATTGGCCTTTCAACTCGACAATCGGACGCGCACCCAATACCAGCGGGCCCGGGAAGAAAAACTGGAAGAGTTGATCACGCCAGAGGCCCTGAGAAGAGAGATTGTAAAAATCGGCGAGGAATTCAATCCGCTTCCGATTCTTGAAACCTTGGAAAAAGAGAAGCTACTGAATCTTTATTTCGCTGGTTTTTCTGGGGCCAAGCTTAATTCTGCCGGCTTCGGGAAGCTGCTCAAGTATCGTGGAATGATGCCCTTTGGGACACACCTGAAGGAAGATCGGTTCTCGCTCTTCCTCCATACGATCAGCGAGAAATGGACTCCTAAAGACAAACTGAGCTTCATCAAGAATTGCAAGTTATCCAAGCGCGAAGTTGATGGCTGGAAGAATCTCGATGCGAAATCGAAGACGCTTCAGAACACTCTCAAATCAGCCAAATTGCAGAAGCCATCGCTTGTCTATGCTGCCTTGATGGATGCCCCGGCCGAGTATATCTTCGTGCTGTTAGGCAAGTCTCCGTTGCGTGTTGTGCAGGACAGGATCAAAAATTATCTACAGAAGTATTTGCCAACTGCGCTTGAGATTACCGATGAAGATGTTGTGAGTGCGGGGCTCAATCCGGCCGCGCCTAAAGGCGTACAGATGAAGAAACAATTGATTGCGGCTAAGCTAGATGCGAGGCCACGCAAAGTACCAGTTACTGACCCGGCTTACAGTCCTCAAGCCTGAGCTTGAAGGTGCTGACTTCGCGCCACGCGTTGCCGTTTCGAGTTTCGATGCGAAGCAGCCCCTTCTTGTCGTCTACCCTTACGCGTGAAGTATTCGTTGGAGTTCGCTGACCAGGCTGAGCCGTTTTGGGAATTCGACCTGAGATCTCCCGTAATTCCCAGCTTGTTCCACCAGATTGTGTTTCGTAGAGCTCGTACTTGCCAGCCTCGCCACTCCCGCGATTGTCGACTAGAACCCAACCGCGTTTCGCCGTCTGGAAGGCAAAGTCTTCGATCACCCCTACGCGAGTCTCCGCAAAAAGGTCGACTTTACGCCAGGTTCTGCCTGTGTCTGTTGTCAGCAGCAAAAATGGATCGCGGGGCAAGCCAATCGAAGTTTGCCCAGTAAGCCAGCCAGTTGAAAAATCGATGAACTGCATGGATTCGAGTGCGCTGGCTTTGAGCCGGGCGTGAGCTTCGCGCCAAGTGGATCCGCCGTCTTCGCTGATCAGCAAAATGGACTGAAGGGTCGAAGCCGTGGTGTGAAGGTTGCCAGCCAGCAGAAGAACTGTCCCAACCAATTCCACATTAGAGAACTCAAGGTAGGTTGGGCAGGGGTCGGCTTCACTACAGGTGAGGCCTAGTGTGGGCATGTCGAGTTCAGCACAGAGATTGGGCAAAAGAATTGGGCCTGCTGCGCTAGAGTAAACAGGCGGCGTCTCGGGGACGGGCACCGCCGGAAGCTGCGGAGCCGGGGCTTGCGCCATCAACCACAAATAAACGAATAGAGCCACTACCCTCATACTAGACTGGAGTCAGTCTTATGTTCTCGTGGTTTTCAAAGAAGGTGGAAACTCTAAAGCCTTTGCCTTTGTCGCAAAGGGAAAAATCCTATTCAGCGGCGAGTGGATTGGTCTATCAATATATCTTCAAAGGAATGATTGGCCGTAAGCATGTCTTTGAGGTCACTGCCGATCGCAAAACTCATTTTGAAGTTGCCGTGGAATTGACTGAAGATGCCTTGGCTCCATGCGCTGCCCGGATGGGATCGGCTTTGCGGTGGAATGAAGAGTACGCGCTAGCCAAACTGAGTCTCTTTCATGCCTTTGACGATGCAGAAAAGCCAGAGAGTCTGAGCCAGACTGTGATGCCGCCCAGCCAGGCGCTGCTTGAGCATATGGATTTCTTGAAGATGGCCTAAGACGATGTCAACCCATCCCTCCGCGCGCGAACCCGGCGCTCCTTACCCACCACCGCTCGACCAGTTTGCTGAGCGAGAATTTTCTTTTCATCCATCCGTCGGCAATCTGGAGACAAATCTTTGGCGTTTAATCGATGCTAACTGGTCTGAATTTCTCGTTGAGAATCAAGGCGACCAAACGCAGGTTTGGGTGCCGCGCCGTTATCTGGGCGAAGTGTCGGCCTCAGATCGCCCAGTCATGATTGTTGGCCTGAATCGCTCTCTCGACTACAAAGCAGGGCAGGTCTGGCCGGTGCAGAAGCGTGTGCTCGAAATGCCCCGAGTCCCGGCAGGCGAGGTGGTTGGTGAATCCGAAGCTGCACCGAAGAGTGCTTCAGCGAGCATGCGTGGGAGTGGGTTTCGCCTTGATTCTTCCGAGAAAAAAGTCGGAAAGTTGATTCTTTTTGTTCTCGCCGGTTCTGTTCTTCTGGTAGCTCTAGTGGTCTTCTATTACCGCGGCATGGAATCCGGCGAGATGGTTTCCTACAAGCCTGTCGTACAGGAAAGTCTCGGACTTGGGCCCGAAGACGACTTTTTCGCCGTGGCTCGAAAACTTGGCACACCTCAGGCTGACCGCTGGAAGGCGGAAGGCGAGAGCCTGCAGTATCGGGTTCTTGAGTATCCCGGACGCAATCTGAACGTCATTTTGGCTGGTAGGGAACGCAAGCAGGCGCTCTATGTTGGCGCTATGGATCGAGAATGGAAAGTTGTCGACAGCGTCAACCAAAAAGGCGGGTCCAACACCTATCGAGTGTTGTCTAAGCTTCCTCGATTCTAGGCTTCTTAATGGATGGAATTGCCAGACAATTCCAGCCTCAGTTTGGCGCTTCCAGATTCAGGCACAAGAATGCATAGTGTTGGGCCTCAAGGAAGAGGCGGGGAAGTGCCGTGCAGGCATCCTGAAACTGTTTGAGGTGTCTCGCAGCCCGAAGCGCTAAAAATTGAGTAAAAAGCAGCGGAAGGGCCGTGGTTATTGGCTCAGATTGAATTTGGGGCAATTTAGCTGTGATAATCTTTGTTGAATATGAAATCTGTGGGAAATGTCCTTCTTTGGGTCGCCATCTCATTGCTTGGTGCGGGGTGTTTGGCGGCTGTAGCCTTCAATCGTGGTGAATCGATCAACTCCATGTGGATTGTTATTGCGGCTGCATGTGTGTATCTGGTTTCGTATCGTTTCTACGGTACTTTCATCGCCACCAAAATCCTCAACCTGCGCGCAGACAGAGCTACTCCTGCTGAGCGGCTTCGCAATGGACATGATTTCGAGCCTACGAACAAGTGGATCGTTTTCGGGCATCATTTTGCTGCCATTGCCGGGCCTGGCCCCCTTGTCGGGCCTACCCTCGCCGCCCAGTTCGGATATCTTCCAGGCACGCTTTGGATCATTCTTGGTGCTGCATTAGCCGGGTCTGTCCACGACCTTCTGATCCTAGCCTTTTCGATTCGCCGCGACGGTAAGAGTCTGGGGCAGATGGTGAAAGAAGAGATCAGCAATGTTGGCGGGATCACTGCGATGATTACCGTTCTTCTGATCATGATCATCTTGATGGCAGTGATTGGGCTTGTCATCGTGAATGCGCTCAAGGGAAGCCCCTGGGGGACTTTCACGATTGCTGCGACCATGCCGATTGCCATCTTCATGGGTCTCTACCTGCGATTCTTCCGCCCTGGACGCGTTATCGAAATTTCTGCAATCGGCTTCGTACTTGTCGTGCTGAGTATTTTTGGTGGCAAATGGATTGCTGAATCGGCCACCCTTGCCCCCTACTTCACTTTTGGCGGAACCACCCTGGCTCTCATTCTGGTTGGCTACGGCTTTTGTGCGAGCGCACTTCCGGTCTGGCTGTTGCTCGCTCCCCGCGACTACCTGAGCACCTTCGTCAAATTGGGTGTTGCGGCAATGCTGGCGGTGGGTGTGCTCTTTGTGCGCCCCGAACTCAACCTGCCAGCGATGACGCGCTTTGTTGATGGATCTGGCCCCATTTTCGCGGGCACTGTCTTTCCTTTCTGTTTCATCACGATTGGCTGTGGTGCCCTGTCGGGCTTTCACTCATTGATTTCTTCTGGCACAACATCCAAGCTTCTAGCTCGTGAAAGCCATGCGCTTCCAGTTGCCTATGGCGGAATGCTGGTGGAAGGAATGGTTGCCATCATGGCGCTGATTGCCGCCTGTGCGATGGAGCCGGGCGTCTACTTTGCAATCAACTCGCCCGGTGGTGTAGTTGGTACATTGCCAGAGGCCGCAGTGACGACGATTACCGGATGGGGCTACCCGGTTACCGTGGCCCACATGGAAGAACTGGCGCGGAGCGTAGGCGAGAGCAGCCTCTTTGCCCGCACAGGCGGGGCACCGTCGCTGGCGCTTGGCATGGCGCATATCTTCTCTCAGGCTCTTTCGATGACGTCCGACGGCGGAAAAGCAATTCTCAGTTTCTGGTATCACTTCGCGATCATGTTTGAAGCGCTCTTCATCCTGACGACAATCGATGCTGGAACTCGAGTGGGAAGATTCCTTCTGCAAGATCTCGTCGGTCAGGTCTACAAGCCATTCGGTCGCACCAGTTGGATGCCGGGCGTTGTGATCGCCAGCGCGCTCATCGTTTCGGGCTGGGGATGGTTTCTCTACCAGGGTGTCCTTGATCCGCTTGGTGGCATCAATTCTCTTTGGCCGCTTTTTGGAATCGCAAACCAACTGCTGGGCACCATTGCTTTGTGTCTTGCCACAACAGTGCTAATCAAGATGTTCCGAGCGAAATATGTATGGGTCACTGCAATTCCACTCGCCTGGATGCTAAGCGTTACATTCTCGGCTGGGTGGATCAAAATCTTTGCGACCAACCCCCGGCTTGGCTTTTTAGCCCGGGCTGACCAGTTGGAGGGGCAGATTGCCGTAGGGAATCTTACCGCTGCCAAGGTCGTCCAGTTTCAACAATTGATTTTCAATGAACGAATGGATGCTGCAATCTGCGGGCTGTTCCTGATTCTGACCGCAACAATTGTCCTTGAATCGGCGAGGTCCTGGGTGCGTATCCTTCGTAGTGCTACCGCCACGTCCGTTTCTGAGACCCCCTTCGTCGCTACCAGATTGCAAGTTGGAGAAATCTAGACTGAAGTTGCTGTGCCCCTCGCTGCGTGCTTTGACGGTTGTAGGGGCTCCCCTCCACAGTTCCTGATTTGCGAGAACAGGCCAAGATCCAACAATCCTGGGTGAAAGTCCGGCTCGAAAAGAACCTGCCCGATCTGATGCGCAAGCACGGCCTGGATATGTGGGTTGTATCCAGTTGAGAGTACAACGAAGATCAGGTCTTCTATTCGCTGGTCTCCCGAACGATGTTTGCCGCCAGACGCCTTCAGATTCTGCAGCAGGAAGAAGCCCTGATCGTAATTGAACGTGGCGACGTCTTATGGGTTGACTACGGCTTGACGGCGATGCGTCTGGCGACGGATACCCAGGATATGGGTTATGTGCTCAAAGAGGGCGAAGCTGGCCCTCCTGCCGGAATCGTGAATGCCTTGGAGAATTCTAAAAAGATGCAAGGTATCGTCATGAAGCGAATGGCCGTAGGGCGAACAGGAAGCGAAGTGCTGGCCGAACCGCTCAAGGAAGTGCCTGAGCTAGGCATTAAGGGTAAGGTCTACTCTCACCTTCTTGTGGTGGAGACCATGGGCAGGGCGCTGGGCCACTGATCGGCCTCTGGGGCCGCCAGAAGGGGTGCCTGGACGTTGAGACGTCAAACTTTTGCCCACTACCTGGTTCTCGATTGAATTGTCGAGCCGAACACCGGTTCTGGAATGGGGCAATCAGGAGTTGTTGGTGGGGATGAAAAATTCAATGGGTTCTACGCCGACAGAAGAAGTTTCACCTGATTCGTTAGGCGCAAGCGGCAATATGGTGGAGGCTCGAGGTTGGCACCGGCATCGGTTCGAAGTATTCAGGCTCAACCGCGCCCAGGTATTCCCGCACGAAAGCTCTAGCCATGCCGACGCAACCCTGATTCCGGTACATACGAAAAAACATTTGCTGGGCACCTGAGGCGTCGAGAGTAGGGCAGAGGAGGGCGACGACAGAGGCGCTTGAGCAAACGCAGTCCCGGCATTCTTTGCCAACCAAACGGCAGTTTTCCGGGTTCACTACATAGCCAAGATTGTCTTCGATTCCGACTAACATTTCGTTGCTCTCCTCAGGTGAAACTCATTTGTACCCTGAATCGGATTTTTGGCCTAGACACCATATGGGGAGATTCTTAAACTTCATTGCGGGTATCGGCTCTTTCCTTCTGTACCCTCATATGGGGGTATTGCAATTTCAAAAATATTTTTCTCCCTCTCCGAAAGTGGTGCAAAAAGGCGATGCTGTTGCTACGCTCAAATTAGGCCCGGTAATTTTCAATGAAACACTGGGTCGACCCAAAATCCCTATCATAGACAAGCGTTTTCCGCATTCATGAATATCCGCTCGCTGTTCAGCCTATTTTCGTCCGACCTCGCCATTGACCTTGGCACGGCGAATACCCTCGTATATGCCAAAGGTAAGGGCATTGTTGTCAATGAACCTTCGATCGTGGCGATCAACAAAAACAACGGCGAAGTAGAAGCCGTTGGCAAAGAAGCGAAAGAAATGCTTGGCCGCACGCCAGGCAATATCGTCGCGATCCGTCCCATGAAGGACGGCGTCATTGCCGACTTCAAGGTGACCGAGCGCATGTTGAACTATTTCATCCAGAAGGCTCACGGACGAAAGATGCTGGTTCACCCCCGCATCGTAATCGGTGTCCCTTCGGAGATCACCCAAGTCGAGAAGCGTGCGGTTATTGATTCTGCTTACCGCGCCAAAGCAAGCGAAGTGCATTTGGTGGAGCAGGCGATGGTGGCGGCAATCGGTGCTGGACTCCCCATTACCGAGCCTGGCGGCAACATGGTTGTCGATATCGGTGGTGGCACAACCGATGTTGCTGTCATTTCTCTGGCCGGTATCGTTTATTCCCGCTCGGTGCGTGTGGCAGGTAACGAACTCGACGAAGCGATCATCCAGTACCTGAAGCGCAAGTACAATCTTCTGGTTGGCGAAAGAACCGCAGAGCAAATCAAAATGAAGATTGGCTCGGCATCCGAACTCGATAAGCCGATCACGATGGAAATCAAAGGTCGTAACTTGATTGAGGGTGTTCCGCGAACTTTGACCATTGGCGACGAAGAAATCCGTGAAGCCCTGGCCGAAGGCATTTCCACGATCATGAATGCAATTCGCGTTGCCCTGGAGCGTACGCCTCCAGAACTCTCTGCCGACATCTCGGATCGCGGAATTGTACTCACCGGTGGCGGTGGCTTGATCAAGAACCTCGACAAGCGCATCCGTCAGGAAACAGGCTTGCCTGTATCGATTGCTGAAGATCCGCTGGCTTGCGTCGTACTTGGCATCGGCAAAATGCTCTCCGATTTTAAGTTGCTGCGCCGCATAGCGATTGAGTAGGGGAGCGCCCTCGGGCAAGCATGGATGGATTGTTAGGCAGATATCGCAATTTGTCCGTCCTGGTGATTGTCATCATGGCGCAATTGGTGCTGCTCGCCCTTCAGGTTAAAAACAACCAGGATGTGCGTCTGATTCGCGTCTGGGCGGTTACCGCCATCACCCCCCTCGCACGTGTACTTGAGGGGATTCGTGCAAATACTTTCGGCCTCGCTGGTGAGTACTGGCAGTTGATTGAGATTCGATCACAGAATCAGACATTGAAAGCCGACGTTGACCGGTTCAAACTAGAGAATCAATTCCTGAAAGAAGAACTGGCCACCGCGAAACGCGTAGAAGCCATGGCGTCTTTCGTTCAACGCAATCCAAACAAGACGATTGGAGCCCGCATCATTGGAGCTGGAGCGGGCATGAATTCGAAGGTTGTCTTTATTGACCGGGGCTCGACCTCAGGTGTGCTGAAGGGCATGCCTGTGATCACTCCAGATGGCATCGTAGGAAAAGTGACGGCCGCTTATCCAACTGGCTCCCAGGTCATGCTGATTACCGACCCAACTTTCGGTTGCGGAGTGGTTTCAGATAAATCGCGCGTTCATGGAACTGCGCGTGGCCAAGGAAACAACCAACTGCTGGTGGACTACATCCAGAACGAGCAAGCTGTACAAGTGGGTGAGATCTTTTACACCTCGGGCGATGATCGCATCTTTCCTAAAGGGTTGCCTGTTGGCCCTGTCCGTGTGTCTAGAGAAGGCAAGCTCTTCAAGGAAATCTATGTGGCACCGGCGGCATTTGAGAAGGGGCTGGAAGAAGTGCTTGTGGTGCTTGAAGGCGTACACCAACAGATCCTCGAGCTTTCTCAAATCACGAATGTAGGCCCCGAAGCTAAACCAATGGCACCTCCACTTCCCGATTCAGTTGCGCTCCCTTTAGATGCAACTCCAAAACAGAATCCGAACCAGAGGTTCTCTACCGAAGCTGATCGATTGGTCGATCGATATAAAGCCATTGGCGAGCAACAGGGGCTAAGCTACGGTAACGGGGGAAGAGTGCCTAATTTCAATGCGCCTGTTTCGCCAAGAGTAGTTCCACCCAAGACTGCTCCCACATCTGCGCCTCCCGTGACGCCCAATCCCGCTGGTTCAGCCGCCCCAGCTGTTGTGCCTCCGAAGCAGTAAGAAGAACGATGCCATCTCCTGAGTACACAGAAGCAAACTACGTCGAAGGCCGGCGCCGGAAGAGTTCCTCATCAAGCTTTCGACCGATCGTTTTTTTTCTCGTACCTCTTTTCTCTGTGCTTCTCGATATCTTTCTCCCCAGGTTTATCGAGTCGGCCAGGACTCTTGAATTCCCGTTGCTCATTACGATTTATTTTTCTCTCATGAAACGCCAGCCGATAGCGGGTGTGGCCATCGGTGCAACCATCGGCCTGATGCAGGACTCGCTTTCTCAACAACCGCTCGGTATGTTCGGAATCGTAAAGACGATCGTCGGGTATTTTGCTGCTTCAGTGAGTTTGCGATTCGACGTCAACAACCCAGCGCTTCGCTTCATGCTCTGTGCCTTCTTCTTTGTCTTTCACCAGTTCTTTTATTGGGTAATGGTGAGGGCTCTTTTGGGGCAGGTACCGAACATAAATGGACTTGATGAACTGGTTCGGGCTTTGCTTAATTCCGCCGTCGCCCTGCCTCTGTTTTTCCTGTTGGATAAACTAAGAGAAGATGGGGGATAGGCTTTCAGCCCTCCAAAAATTTTTGTGTTTCAACTATCAGGACGCTCGCGACAGTTAGAATTCCAGGATCGGATGCGATTTCTGCGCGACGAATCGAAGTTTGCGCAAGGCAAAATTGCATTTCTGCAGTACCTCAGTGTAGGTATCTTCTTATTTATTGTCGGGGGCTATTGGAATCTTCAGATCCGCAACGAAGAGATTTATTCCCTGAAGGCGGAGCGCAATCGTATCAAGGCGCTGCCGATTCCTGCACCCCGTGGCAAGATCCTTGATCGCGACAAAAGGGTGATTGTAGACAATCATTCGAGCTTCTCTGTTTTACTTTCCCTCGAAACACTTAAAGAAGAACATCTGCGTCCCATTGCCGACGGTCTCGATCTGGACTACGACGAAGTTCTTGCCTTGCTGAAGAGCCGTCGTTCACGGCCCAAGTATTTGCCAATCACTCTCAAGAAGGAATTGACTCCTGCTGAGATTGCGTTTGTTGAATCACATCGTGACCCTGAAACCTATCCGGAACTGGAATTGATCCACACCGAACGCAGAGCCTATCCAGCCAACGGCTTTGCCGCTCACCTGATCGGTTACATCGGCGAAGTTTCCGAGGCTGAGCTCAACATGGCCGACTTCGCCAAGTATCAACAAGGTGACCTGGTTGGCAAGACCGGAATTGAGCGCCAATACAACGATCTCCTTACTGGCGAAGACGGCCAGCGGCAAGTTCTGGTTGACAACAAGGGGAATGAGCGTCGAGTGCTTGGGCTCAAGAAAGCTGTTCCTGGCAAGTCCATCGAACTGACTCTCGATCTCGACGTTCAGACCGTTATGGAACTGGCGATGGAGGGCCGGCGTGGTGGCGCAGTCGCACTCGATCCTCGCAATGGTGAAGTACTGGCCATGGTCTCAAAGCCTGGTTTCGATCTGACAAAGTTATCTTCACGAGAAAGAACCAAGGAGTGGAAAGAAATTTTTTCCAATCCCGAAAAACCACTGCTCAATCGCGCAATTCAAGCGCAACTCGCACCTGGCTCAACTTTTAAACCAATCGTTGCCCTAGCCGCCCTCGAAAGCGGTGAAATCACAAACGAAACTTCTTTCAGTTGTGGCGGTGGGCTCAACTTCTTTGGCCGGTATTTCCATTGCCACAATAAAAAAGGGCACGGGGCAACCTCACTAAAGAGGGCACTTGCCCAATCCTGCGACGTCTATTTTTATAACGTAGGCAACAAGATCGGCATTGACCAGATATCGAAGTATGCCGAGATCGCAGGCTTTGGCGCAAAGACTGGAATCGACCTTCCATCCGAGGCTGAAGGTACCCTGCCATCCAGCAAATGGAAAATTCGCGCATTGAGAGAAAAATGGTATGGCGGCGATACCGTCTCTGTCGCCATTGGTCAAGGCTACCTGACTGCCACACCAATCCAACTTGCCCACGCCATCGGCGGCATAGTGATTGGCGGTATCTGGCACACTCCTCATTTACTCAAAGGTGACGCACCTGCCAAGCCTGCCCGCAAGGCAGACCTCGATCTTGAACACGTCCGTCTTGTCACTGACGGCATGTGTGAAGTTGTCAATGGCGCTGGCACTGCCTATGGATCCCGCATCCCCGGCATAGAGATGTGTGGCAAGACTGGGACAGCGCAGACTGCTTCCAACGAATACCAGAAAGCAAAGAACATTCGCCTTAAAGACAATGCCTGGTTTGTAGCTTTTGCACCGCGAGTGAATCCTGAAATCGCAGTAGCTGTGCTCTTTGAAGAAGGCGAACACGGCCCCATGGCCGGCACTATCGCTCGCGACATCGTCAAGGCCTACTTCGATAAGAAAACCCGTAAAGAGGTTTCTCAAACACAGCCGTCAACTGTAACGGCCAGTTTGCCGGTTCCCCCCACTGGAGCCGCAAACTGATGCTTTCTTTCCGCACACTGAGGGATGTTGATTGGACACTGCTGATCCTCACTCTAATCCTCTGCGGCATTGGTGTTCTGCAAATTTATTCCGCCACCCAATCTACCGGCGAAGCAGATCGCTGGTGGAAGCAGGTGATCTATATTTTTGCTGGTCTCATCGTCTTTTATCTGGTGAGTCAGGTTGACTATCACACCCTGGTTGGCCAGGCACCCCTGATGTATATCATCTTCGGGGGGATTCTTGTCTTTCTCCTGGTTCTGAGTCGCGTCGTACTTGGCGCGAAACGTTGGATCAGTCTCGGGGCTGGCTTCAAGCTGCAACCCAGCGAATTCATGAAGCTGATCCTGATCCTTTTTATTGCTCGATTCATATCGGAGCTCAAAACCGACTCCATGCGACTTCGTGATCTTCTAAAGCTTTGCGGCCTTGTCCTTGTCCCGTTCGTTCTTGTTGGATTACAACCAGATTTGGGCACAGCCCTTTGCTATTTGCCGATTCTCGCTGTGGGTGTCTTGCTTGCAGGCCTTACCAGGCAACAGGCAATGTCCATTTTAATCATTCTGCTCCTCATTGTCCCAGCCGGTTGGTTCGCCCTGAAGGATTACCAAAAGGCGCGAATCACCAGCTTTATGGACCCAACCTCAGACCCTCAGGGTTCTGGATACCAGGTAATGCAGTCCAAAATTGCCGTTGGTTCCGGAGGCATGTGGGGGCTCGGTGTGACCCGCGGAATGCAGATCCAACTTCGCTTCTTACCCTTTGCCCATACGGATTTTATCTTTGCCGCCTTTGCTGAAGAACATGGCTTCGTCGGCGTGGTCACCGTACTTGGGTTATATTTCCTACTATTGATGCAAATTTTGCAAAACGCACAAACTGCCCCGGACCGGGCAGGCACCGCCATCTGTATGGGCGTAGGTGCGTTAATGCTTTTCCACGTTCTGGAGAATGCTGGGATGGTTGCCGGCCTAATGCCAGTGGCGGGAATTCCCTTGCCATTGATGAGCTACGGCGGCTCGAGTATTCTCTCGTTTTTCCTCATGCTGGGGCTCGTCAACAACGTACGCCTCCGGCGATTCTTGCAGTAAGATGACCTGGGCCAAACTATGACCGCCTGGGGCTACAACAATTTGGAACTATTTTGCCGAGACGCTTTTGCCGGACTTCTCCCCGCTCCAAGGATGACGCCTTGCGGCTCTGCCGCCGCACGCGATTTCTCCGCGGGCCAGTTTCCGGCCACCAAACGCTTCTTATACGCACTCAGTGCATTTCGCGTCTTGTTTCGAGTCGAGTTGCTTTCCAGATTTGTATTCCAGGCCGACGGTTCTCCCGGGATCCTTAAGGAGATGCCTGATGGCAAAAGAGTTAGTAATTTCCACTGGGCGGCACGAAACCCGTGTCGCCATCATGGAAGAAGACCAGCTGGTCGAAATCTATTTCCAGCGCGCTAATGAATATTCGCTCGCCGGATCGATCCACAAGGGCCGCGTTACCCGCGTGCTCCCTGGAATGCAATCCGCTTTCGTCGACCTTGGTCTCGAACGCGACACATTCCTCTACGTCTCTGACTTCTTTGAAGAGAACGAAGAGTTTGAAAAGATGCCGGAAGGGCGCGAACGAACAGAACGTATAGGTACAGAACGTATCGGTACAGAACGTATCGGTGCAGAACGTATCGGTGCAGAACGTATCGGTACAGAACGTATCGGTACAGAACGTATCGAGCGTCCGGATCGTGACCAGAACCGCGGACGCGGTCGAGATGGCCGGGACGGTGGGCGGGGTCGTGGTCGTGATCGCCGCGAACCCTTGGTCGTTCAATCTGCCGCAAATGCCTCTGCCCTCAATGCTCCCGTCGCTGATGCTGCTGCGATAGATGCTCCGCGAGTCGTAGTCGAACGACCAGCTTCTGGCGATGCCGAAGATCAGCGCCGTGGCAACCGCCGGCGTCGTCGCGGTCGTTCCGCTCAAGGAGGCAACTTCCCTGAATCGAAGTTCGCCGATGCAACCGAAGAAGAGGAAGCAGTTACCGAAGAGCTCGAATCGATCATCGAAGCGCAAGAAAATGTCGATGCGCCTTCGATGCCTATTCTGCTTCCCGGCGAGACTCTCTCGAAGTACAGAGGTCGGCCTGCAGAAGTTGCCGCGTCCTTTGAGGATGAGGTCGAAGTTGAAGCCGATGAACCCGAGCTTGCTTTTGAGGCTATCGTTGAAATCCATGAAGCGCCAGTCACCCCTCTCAAAGCAATCACCCCTGAGTCCATTGCTGAGCGGCTTGAAGACGAAGTGCTCGAAGAAGTAAAAGAACACCTTGCTGAAATGGCCAAGGAGAACGAAGAGCAGCGAGACTTCGAAGAAGCCGAGCGCTTGGCCTATCAAGACAAAGAGAACGCCGAGGCAGAAGCTGCCATCGCTGCATCTGCGCAGTTAGACAACCAGAATTTACAGGTTTCTGATGATCAGGACTCCGATGATGACAACGACGATGAGGTCGATGATGATGCAGAGGCCTCAGTTTCGCTCGAATCGATTGCGACTGAAGGTGATGAGGCTCAGGTACTAGCCGAGGGCGAATCTCCGGATTCCGATGCTGATGGTGTTCTCCCCTCACTTGGCTATTCAGCTCACTTGCGCCAGACCGACCAGCGCTTCCTTCAGCAAAGAGCTCCACAAGAAGGCGGCGAAGGGCAAGAGAGAGGCGGCAGGCGTCGGCGCAGGGGTGGCAGGGGCAGAGACCGCGCGGCTGCACCAGAGGCCGCTGCAGGCGCAATAGAAGCCCCAGTGGTGACCGAAGGCGAAGCAGCCGTAGTTCCCCCTGTAGAAGCTCAAAGAGACTCCGAACCGCGTCGCGAAGACGGTCGCCGTGACGGACGCAACCGCCGTGACCGTGGAGATCGATCTGAGCCACGCGGCGAGCGAACAGCAACCGATCGAAGCGATCGACCAGAGCGCTCTGCAGATCGAAACGACCGTCCAGACCGTGAGCGCCGTCCGCAGCCCTCAATTACTGAGCTCCTCAAAGAAGGCCAGGAAATCCTGGTCCAGATCGCAAAAGAGCCGCTTGGACAAAAGGGCGCGCGAATCACATCGCATATCGCTCTTCCAGGCCGCTACTGCGTCTATATGCCCACCGTCGACCATACGGGCGTTTCCCGCAAGATCGCCTCAGACGAAGAGCGTCTGCGCTTGAAGCGTATTCTTCAAAGCCGTAAAGAGGGAATCCCTGGCGGATTTATCATCCGCACTGCGGGAGAAGGCCGGACTGAAGAAGAGATCCTCGCCGACATCGAATTTCTCAGCAACCTCTGGGTTGACATTCGCAAGAAGGCAGAAAGCAAGCCGGCTCCGGCTCTGATCTACCACGACCTCGAAATTGTGGAACGTGTCCTTCGTGATCAGCTGGGCCCCGACTTCAAGTCGATCTGGGTCGACAACGAAGAGATCTACGAGAGCATCCTGCGCTTCCTCGAGCGTTTCCAGCCGATGATGGTTTCTCGCGTCAAAATGTACACGCGCCAAGCCTCCATCTTCGATAACTTTGGAATCACGCAGGAACTTGAGAAAGCTCTCCGCCCAAAGGTCTGGTTGAAATCGGGCGGTTACATCGTAATCAATCAGACGGAAGCACTCGTTGCCATTGATATCAACACAGGCAAGTTTGTTGGTAAGTCCAATCGACTGGAAGATACCATCGTCAAAACCAACGTCGAGGCCATCCGCGAGATCGTCCGTCAGGTTCGTTTGCGCGACCTCGGCGGCATTATCGTCATCGACTTCATTGATATGGATGAACGCAAGAATCGCATGAGGGTCATGCAGGCCCTTGAGGAGGCAATGCGTGCCGATCGCGCCCCTTACAAGATTCTGCAGTTTAACGACTTTGGCCTGGTTGCGATCACACGCAAGCGCGTCAAACAGTCGCTTGAGCGCACCCTATGCGCCCCTTGCCCCTATTGCGAAGGCTCAGCATACGTCAAGAGTGTGCAGACTGTCGTCGGTGAAATCCTCAACGAAGCCAAGAAATTGGCCCGGGCGCTGGAAGACTCGAAAGACGTCCTGCTCCGGGTGAACCCCGAAGTAGCGAAGGTCTTCAAATCTTCTGACAACCAGTACCTCGAAGAACTCGAAGAAATTGTAGGCCGGCCTGTAATGGTGGTTTCTGATGGCTTGATTCATCAGGAAAAATTTGATCTGGCCTAGCGTTTAATTCTCTGCATGCCATGCGATATCAACTTATCCTGGTACTTACTCTGATCTTGAAGACGAAAAGCTCCGCCCAGGAGCTTTTTGTCTTTTCAGACCTTGCACTCTTCGCTCAGAAGGATCTCTCGAAGATCGACTGCGATTCAGTGCTTGCATCCAAAGAGTACGAGGTTTTGTCTCCGGCCCTCGAGCGAGGCGATTTCCTGACTCTGTTGATAGTTGTGAAACATCTGGCAGGCCAGGCTTTTGTGCTGGAGACCGGGCAATATCCGCCTGGAGCACTTTCTCTTCGCAGCTTCCGGCTCTTCCCAGGCACTGACACTTCACTTGAACTCACCAGAGTTTCAAACTCGCTTCGCGGACGGATTGGCGAAAATCAGCGCTGCGCTATTTTTATTCTTGATGCCGAGGTGCCAAGAGATATTCCCGAAGGCCGTCTGAAGTTGGAACCGGCCCTCTGGGTTCCCGGCTCCGTCTCGCAAAATGGCTGGCTGCGTTACCCGATGGAAATAAGAGTTATGCAAAAAGAAGCAGATCCATTCGAAATCCAGGCAACTTGCACCGCATCGAAACTCACACTGGATCATCTTCTGATCCGCAACCTCAGCCGCGAAGGGTTGGACTGTCTCAGTTTGCGTGAGAACAGAGCCGATACTCAATTGATACTCGGCCAACGTCGTTTGAGAGGAAAAAACCAGTAGCAAGTGACTGATTTGCTACACTAAGACAAACAGGCTGGAGAGGTGGCCGAGCGGTTTAAGGCGCACGCTTGGAAAGCGTGTGTACAGGAAACTGTACCGAGGGTTCGAATCCCTCCTTCTCCGCCATTCCCAAATTTTAACTGCTGAACTGCAATTCTTTTCTCCCCACAATTTCAATCCCAAAGCCTTCAAGCCCGACTGCCTTAAGCGGCGAGTTTGTCAGCAACTCAATCCTCTTCAAATTCAGATCTCGTAAAATCTGAGCCCCAATCCCAACCTGATGCTGCATCTTCGGTTCTCCCTCGGGACGCTGAAGGTTCCTTGCGTGCACCTGAAGACAGTTCGTTGACCCTTCAGTGCATCGCAATCGTTCTTGATTCCCATGGTGCAAATAAACAAGCACGCCACGTCCTGCCTCTCCGATCAGCCTCATGGAGGTGTCGAGCAGAGCGCGGCAATCACAGGCTCGGCTCCCAAAGAGGTCACCAAAAGGACAATGTGAGTGCATCCTTACCAGGACGGGTTCGTCCCCGCTAATATCGCCACATACGAGTGCCGAATGCATCTCCCGGTCAAGCGTGTTCTCATAGACGATCATCTGCATTGCGCCATGTGCAGTATCGATCAGGCCACTGCTATGCCGGAGAACATGACTCTCGTTTTTCAGCCGGTAGCGAATCAAGTCGGCCACCGATATCAGTTTTAAATCATGCTGCTTGCAGTACCCGATCAGTTCAGGTACCCGGGCCATAGACCCGTCTACATTCATGATTTCGCATATGACGCCCGCCGGCTTTCTTCCCGCGAGTTTTGCCAGATCGACAGCTGCCTCTGTCTGCCCTGCCCGAACAAGAACTCCTCCGCTCTGTGCTCTAAGCGGAAACACATGACCGGGGCGTGCCAAATCTTCCGGGCGTGTGCGATCCTCGACGCACACCTGAATGGTATGTGATCGATCCGCAGCGCTGATTCCGGTAGTCACACCCAGCTTCGCATCGATTGATTCAGTAAACGCTGTCCCAAAGTTTGACGTGTTGATGCGTGACATCAGCGGCAAGTTCAACCGGTCGCAAAGCTCTGGTGCCATCGCCAGACACACCAGGCCACGGCCATGCACTGCCATGAAGTTGATCAAATCTGGCGTCACGGCGTCTGCCGCAAGAGTGAGGTCACCCTCATTCTCACGATCTTCGTCGTCCACAATACAACCATTTTCCCGGCACGAAAATCCGCGATTGCGGACTCAATTAAATCGAATGGCATAGTCTTAACCATTGTCGCTGACAACTCCCCAGGAAGCCCGGAAAATCGACTCGCTGTTGTCTTCCGGCGCGACATCAAGAGGTGTCGAGTTAGAATTCACCATCCGTCATCCGAATTCCTGCCTGAAGGCCCAATCCAAAGGGTGAAATCAATTCTCAACAAGCAGCAAGAAGCGGTTCACAAGTATTTTTCAACTCTATTTCCTTTCTTATCAATAAAAAATGGCTTATTTGAAATTTCTTTGAGCCTGATCGTGACTAATCTCTGTGTGGGGTAAGTGCCCTGAAGACATTGAACTAACAGAAAGTTACGAAGCGCCTGTTTCGTATTCGAGCAGAAATGAACTTGACGCAAATTACCGATGCGATCCAGCCGCATCCAGACTATCGGGCATGGCTCGCCAGCCTTGAGATGTATCGCGATCTTTATTCAGGAGGCGCACAGATGAAGTCGAAAGCTAGTAGCTACTTGTATCGCCGCCACCGCGAGCCTGCTGAGGTTTACCAGGAGAGAGTAAGCCGGGCTTTCTATGAAAACTATATGGGGTCGATTATCGACTGGTACGCCTCCACCCTTTTCCGCAGAGAACCGATTCTCACCGTTGAAGATACAAACCGCCGTAGCAGTAAGTACTACTTCGAGTTCTTTGAAGATTGCGACGGCAACGGCTCAAATATCACGGATTTTCTTCGCAAGCGATTTATCGATGCATTGGTTTTTGGGAAGTCATTTATCGCTTTGGAGTTTCCAAAGCGGGAGGCCAGCTTTAGTAGCCGGCTCGAGGAAGAAGCATTGGGAGTGGACAAAGGCTATCTAACCGCTATCCACCCAACGGATGTCGTCAACTGGGAATACTCGCAAGATGGCAAATTGACTTTGCTCTGTGTGAGACTTCAGGGGCCAAAATCAGCCGGTTCATTCGATTTCAATAAAGATGCCTCCCGCTATCTGATCTACACCGAAACCGAGTATTTCATCGTCGAGGAAGATCCATCTGAAGACAAAGCAATTCGCTTGATCGAACAGGGTCTGCACTCTTGCTCTTCAGAGATGCGGCTTCCTGTTTTTGACATCACCCTCAGCGATGGACTGTGGCTGATGAACAAAGCCGCACATCTTCAACTCGAGCATTACAACAAATCCAATTCTTTGTCCTGGTCCCTCGGCATGGCGCTCTATGCCACTCCAGTCGTTTACAGCAAGAAGGATTGGTCGACCATTCTTGGGGAATCTTACTATATCCATCTCGACCCCGAAGACAAGTTTGGCTGGACCGAGCCTGAAGGCAACGTCTATCGAATCGCCATGGAAAACCTGGCTCGGCTGCAGGAAGAAATTTACCGTACTTGCTATCTCATGGGCCAATCGAGAAGTTGGCTCTCCGGGTCTGCCCAGGTTAGTGGCAACAGCAAGCGAGCGGATTACCAAATTACTCAGGAAGTGCTCCGGGCCTACGGCGACACCGTCAAGGACACTCTGAAACGACTTTTGCAGACACTGATTCGTGTCCGCAAAGATGACCTCCGAATTTCCGTTTCTGGTCTCGACGAATTCGAGGTCGGGGAATTCAATGAGGAACTCGATGAAGCGCAAAAGTTGCTGAATCTTGGTATCGACTCAAAGACTTTCCGCAAGCAGGCCTTCAAAAAGCTGGCTTTTAAGTTTCTTGCGGATATCAATGAAACCACCAAAGCGAAAATTGCCGCTGAAATCGAAGAACAGATCGACAAAGGAGATGCGAAATGAATTCAAATCCGGAATCAGAATCGCAAAACACCACTGGGGACCTGAAAAAACTTGTCCATGAGGTGTTTGAGGAATTTCACAACGTTCAGTCGAAACGAACGGAACCGGCCTATAAAGCTGAACTCGAGGAAGAACGCCGCAAGCGGGAATCCATGGAAAAGCGCCTCAATGAATTGGTGGACGAGAACCGTCGTACCAAGGCCAAGGCTGAATCCATGGAGCGCGAATCCTTGATTCGCAATGAACTTCAGCGCTTGGGCGTGGCCAAAGTGGACCTCGCGTTCAAGGCGGTAAAAGACGACATTCACCGGGATACTGATGGCTCCCTGCATGGTCGCGGCACAGACGGAAATGTGCCGGTGCAGGAATTCTTGCGAAAGTTCGTGGACGAAAATCCAGAACTTCTCCCGGCACGAAATTTGGGTGGCAGCGGAACGTCTTCGGCCGGCCGCGGTGCCCAAAACTCCCCTGGTATTGATCTGGATTCGATCAAGCCAGGAATGAGCAAAGAAGATTTGGCCCGAGTGCGCAAAGAAATTGCGCGCGTAGCTGGCCTGATGGTCGATTAACAAAACCAAAAAGGAACATACATGCCTTCTATTACTTCTGCGAATCTCGCAAACGCGATTGTGAAACTTGTTGCAGCCGATGCGCTGCCTGCCCTGATGGGCAACCTCGTGATGGGCAATCTTGTCAATCGCGATTTCGAACCGACTCTGGCCAAGGCTGGGGATACCGTGAACGTACCCGTTCCTCCTTCGCTCGTTGCCAACAACATTGCTGACGGCGGTTCGGTCATCACCCAGAACCCCAACCTTGGCAATGCACAGATTGTGCTGAATACACATGCTGAAGCTACCTTTCAGATTCCTGATGTCACCAAGATTGTTGCCGTCCCGGATCTTCTGAAGCTCTACATGGAACCTGCGATCGTTGCGCTTGCCGAGAAGGTCGAAAGCGATTTGCTAGCTCTGGCGATTTCGTTCACCTCCAACACTGCTTTGGGTGCTGCGGCCACTCCGCTGACCGAACAGATCGTTGATGACGCTGAAACCGCTCTCTTCAATGCCAGGGTACCTGCCAGCATGCAAAAGTATCTGGTTGTGGATGCGGCGGGCTACTCTGCTCTTCGTCAGAATCCCCGTTTCAGCGAATATTCCAAAGCTGGTGAAGCTGGTCTGAAGGCCTTGATTGATGGCAACATCGGTCGCCTGAAGGATTTCTACGTCTTCCGCTCACAGTTTGTCCGCAAGTCTGGAACTCCTCTTACGACCTTCAATTTGGCCTTCGCTAAGAATGCTCTCGGCCTGGCCGTTCGTCGTCTCCCGCAGCCTCTGCCGGGCACCGGCGCAATCGCTGAATATGCCGAACTTGGCAACTTCGGCGTGCGAGTGGTCATGAGCTACCAGCCCGATACTTTGTCGCAGCAGTTCACTGTTGACATCCTTTACGGTGCTGGTGTTCTCCGCAATAGCCACGCTGTTCAGGTTCGCAGCTAGTCTGTTTGAGCTGATAAACGAAAGGGTCGGTGCTCTCTTCGAGCACTGGCCCTTTTCAAGTTTTAATTCACGAAATAGAGCAAAAGATCATGGCCCTACTCAAAGATCAACCCATCAGCTGTTTGGCGGAATGGATGGCCTACGACTCAAAGTTATCCATCCTCTCTGAACAGGAATCAACATCCATCGAGGCGAAGTCGAGCCTCGCACAAAATGAAATTGAAACGCAGGTCACGAGCTTTTTGCTTCGCCACAGTGGCTTAAGTGAAAACGCAGCTCGCCAGAGCCTGGACAAAGTGGTCGTCACTGAAGCACTCTCGCGATGGCACAGTATGTTGACGCTAAGTCTTTTCTACATCGACTTGGCCTCACTGCAAAACAGCACTCTTCATAGAGATCAATCCCAATTTTTCGACCTTAAGGCAAAGGCTGCAATGGACCAACTGTTTGAAACTGGCCTCGGTATCGTCAACCTGCCAATACCCAAGGCACCCATACCTTTTATCGTTTCCAACCCTGGGACGGGTGAACCGCGAATCTTGAGAGGCCGCATCCGCTTTCAGGATGTCGATGGCGCTCTAGGCGCTCCCAGTTCGGAGTTTGTTCTCGACATGTCTTCCGGAGAGTCTATGGAGTTGAGCGTCGAGAATTTGCCATCCCGCGTTGCCGGGTGGCTCCTCTATCTCGGTGAGTCCTCCGAGCCTCTATACAAATCAATGCCCACTCCGATTAGCGCTGGACTTCCGTTTCTGGTCACTGCTGGTCTGCCTCCGGTCAACGCCGAAGAGATCACCAAGCCCGCACAGCTTCCAGATCGATTCGTACGCTATTCCACTGAGTTGTGGAGGTAGTTGCAATGAACTTGTCAGGCAAAGCTGTAATTGCAGCACAGGATATCCTCGCTGGCGAATCAGGCCTCAAGGTAAGCGTCGAAGCAATACAGGAACTTCGTGGGGAGCTTGCTAAAGAAGCCCGATTCCAGGTGGACACCGATCACTGGAATCAGAAGATGTCGGAGCGCATCCCCGCTAATCGCAACCCGAAGATTTCTGTCTCGCTCGTCAAGCTACACCGCGGGCAGAAAGAAAAAATGGCTGAGTTTACAGCCCTCGCGACTCTTCAGCTTGAGTTGTCCTCAACTCACGAACGTGCTGATTCGCTTCAGGGCCTCATCAGCGACTATGTCGATGCTCTCTGCGATGTGCTCAATCGCAACCAGGGCCTCTGGAGCAAAGGCGTTTATTACGCCGGTGGCTTCGATGTCGACGTTGCGCCCATATCCAAGGGCGGCCTCAATTTCGTGCAGAGCGCCACGATCTCAATTGAAATTCATCTCTGGCAGGAATAACCATGGCTAACGAATACATCGCATCTCTATCGAATCGAATCTTCCTCAAGTCGGAAATCGATTCGCCAACTCTCAACAACATGGCCGAGGCCGGAATCGCCCCGGTCACTTCATTTGAACTTTCAAGCAATCGAAAGCAACTCTACCGCAGAGACAAAACAGGATTTCGTTCTGAATCCCCCGTGATGGGGCCGCAACGGGAATTGATTGAATTCAAGCTTGAGAGCTATGGAACAGGCTGGGCAGGTGGCAGCTCCAAGCCGGCGATTGCTCCGATTCTTGAGAGTGGTCTCTGCCAAAGTGCAGCACTCACCTCTTCTCTTGCTGTCCAATCAAGTGCCGGCACTTCGATCACTCTTCAGGCTGACGCTTCGCTTCAAATTGGAATGGGGCTATCGTTCGGATCAGAAATCCGCTTCATTGAATCGATTTCTGGCCTTCGCGATTTCACCCTCAACGCCGCGTTCTCGGTCCAGCTTAGTTCAGGGGCTCAACTCGATGGCTGCGCCAACTTGTCACTTGGCGAGAGCGTCAACCCGATGTCGATCCTTGATTCATGGGCCCCTTCCCAGGCGATCCAGCGCTTCGTAACGGGGGCCGTTACCGATCTGCTCAAGGTCAGCATCAACAACGATTTCCTAGAGATATCAGCCAAGGGCTATGCTCGGAACCTCTACGACAATGTCAGCGGCATCGGCGGCTCCGAGTTTCAGTTCCCTGCGACTCCAATCAATTCTTCAGCTCTCGGAAACTCGCCCATAGCCGGCCACCTCGGGCAAGCCTTCATCGGTGTTCCCGCTGCCCGGCTCTGTACGCTCACTCAAGCGGAACTTCGCATCGACAACAACATTGAGCCACGCACCGATGAATTTGGTTGCTTCTCTACCAAAGCCTTCGTCCTGGGTCGCCGCAAAGTTTCGTTAGACCTCACGATCTTCGAACGCAACGATGAACTGAGCCAGGCACTATACGCAAAGGCAGTCAACAACGAACCGGTTCCGGTCATGCTTCAGATGGGCAATCAGCCTGGCTCGATGTTTGCGATCTACTTACCGTCAGTTCTATTCCCGGTTCCCGCCTTTAGTGATGCTCAGCCTCGTCTCTTGTGGCAGTTCCGCAATGCGATCGCCATGGGTCTTCAGAACGATGAAGTCTTCATCGCCTTGAGATAAATCATGGACCTCAAATACGAGCGGGAGTTCGACTCTGCTTCAACGCCGGGCTTCCGCTTCATTGTAAAAAGATTGTCTTTGTCTCATCGCATTCTATTTTTGGCTGACAACCATGAGCTGATGCAACGTGTAAAGTTCTACAGTGCCGCATCCAGTCCTGACACTGCAGCGCGATTTTCGCTCGCAGATCTCGAACTTGAACTCAGCCGTCGTCTTCTCGAAAAGTGCCTCATGGCGATCAGCACTGGTGTCGACTTCAAGCCAGCTGGCTCTGATGAAATCGCTTGGCTTCTGCGAATGGCCCCGACAGAGCTTTGCGTTGAAGTGCTCACCAGAGTCAGCGATGAAATATCGCTTTCCGGGCAGCGACGAAAAAACTAGCAGCCGCCTTCCAATACCTCTCCTCCGCGTCCCGGTGGGAGTGCGGCTCATGCAGGGATCGCGGACTTGAAACCGCCAGAGCATGCGGCTTCTTAAATTGCCAGTCATCGGAAACGCCAGTTTGGGCAGGTAAAAGTGAAGTCTTCTTTCAGTGTCCCGAAAGCGTCCTCGACGGCGATGCTGCTTACTGGATCACACTCGAACGCTGGTGCCGCCTAATGGAGCCCAGCCGCTTTCTCTACTTTCCCGCCGTCGATTGCGACGCCATCAATGCCATACAGGCAATAGAAAAGGAATCATGACATGAACCAGGAATCGAACAAGGATCGCGCTGGAGCCAACCCGGCTACCGTCGGCGATGTGCTCTCTAATATGTTCCAGCAACTCAACACAAGCAACTCGAGCATCGTGGGGCAGATTCGCGATATTGGCGCGGCCACCACATCGAATCTTGATCGCATCGGCCAGTCTTTGACGCCTTCTGCTTCAGCCGTTACCTCAAGCTCGACTGGAAAAGATTTGTTGAATGCCATCAATCCGATCAGCAACTCAAAGGGAACAAACATTCTTACGAGTCTTTTCCTTGGCCCGCTATGGAAGGGCCTTTTCAGCCTCTTTGGCGGCGGGGGCGGGGAACAGGAAGCCGTTCCTCTCACCAGGTTCAACTTTCCTGAGCAGGCAAGAACTGACCTTGCTGCCTCGCTACGCTCAGATGGCCAGTCCACTGGCGTTAGAACGAACGCCTTTGGCTTGACTCAAGCTGCACCAGTTTCGCAGCCCTTAATACAGATTTCCATCCAGGCCTTGGACGCCCGTTCCATCCTTGATCGCAGCGATGACATTGCTGCTGCCTTGAAGCAGGCCATGCTTTCAAACCACGAAATAAACGACAACCTGAACGAGATTTAGCCATGGACTTCCCGATCCTGATATCCGGCGAGCAAGTGCAGTCGAGTACGATTCGATCCGAGCCGACACAGCACATTGAACACTTTTTTGAAGGCGATTCCCGCCAAGCCCAACTTCGCACCAACGCCGATCGAAAGACTTGGCAGCTCAGCTACCAGAATCTGATCGGCGAAGAAGCCATGCGTCTGCGCGCCTTTTTTGAAGGGCTCGCAGTAGAAGAGGAATTCTCATTCACCGACCCTTGGACAAGCACGGCCTATCCAAATTGCCGAATCGCAAATCCCCGGCTGCAAATGGCATGTGACAAGGATGGCCGCTTCTCGGCACAACTGGAGATTGAAAATGCCCGCTAACCAAATTCAATTCCCTGCGCTCGACAGCGGGATGCTGGCTCATCTGCCAGTAGAACTCTCAATTGAAAAAATGACCCGCGCCACTCGCTTCCCGGACGGCAGTCTCCTCTTTGCGGCGAACGAAGCCAGAACGCGATACATCTGGGTGCTCCGCTATGAAAATTTGAACCCGCAGGAGTGGCAACGCATGCTCAACTTCATTGCCGCCACTCAACGTGGAGCCGCATCTTTCACCTTTTACGACCCGGTTGGAAACCTCCTCGCGCATTCAGGCAATTTAGAAGATTCCATTTGGCTGGCTCCACCCGGTCTCACTGTCGCTCCGATCTTGGATACCAACCAATCCAATGCATTTATCCTGACTAATCCAACCGCTCAGCCACTGGCTCTTTCTCAATCCGTCTCCTTGGTTGGCCCTTACACCACATGCTTCAGCATTCGAACTAAATGGGTAGGTGGAGCAAACTTTTCACTCGGCCTCTCGGATGCAGTTCAAAGCGTATCGGTGTCCCGCACCGCTGGTGCCTGGGCGCGTCACCACGTGCGTCTTAGCTCTCCTGGCACACCTGAAACGCGCATGGCCAGCATCATCGTTCCACCAACGACACAAATCATTGTCGCTGCACCACAGCTTGAAATTGCGGCTAATCCAGGTGCGCCGCTTGAGACCGGATCTCAAAGCGGAGTCTTCCCGAATTCCTGGCTTATCCAAAAGAGTTTCGATACCCAATCCGTTGCGCCAGGTGCGCATTCCATCACCCTAAGAATTGAGAGCTTCCGATAGCCATGAGCCTCTTTGAATTGAAAGAACAATCTGTCGTACCTGCCACCGCGCTTCTATGTGAAGTCACCCTGGCCGATGACACCAAGCGTTACTGGGCCTCGGCTCGATGCCAGGATGGAGCAAACAATTATCAAGCACGCATTCAACCCGATCAGCTCAATCCCTGGAAGCTCACAAGTGATGTCTCAAGTGAAAATTCGGGCCAGGTCTCTGTTGTGTTTGCAGACGATGATGGTGCAATCGCTCAGCTTTTCCAGACTGGCAAATTGATCGGCGCCAGAGTACGCTTTGCTGCCGCAGTGCTGAACGATTCCACCGTTGAAAGCAAGACCGTACTCCTTACGGGTCTTCTCGATACCGTCAGTGAATTGGATGGAAAATCAGCCCGTCTCAACGTTCTCAGCAGGCTAAGTTCGATTCGTGCCAATTTCCCCCCGATGCGTATCCAGCGTCAATGTTCATGGGCATTCCCTTCGAACTCAGAGGAGCGCGATCTCGCCCTCAGCTCTGGCGAAGATGGCCGCTACGCTCCGGTTTTCCGTTGTGGTTATTCGCCGGACAAAGCAGGTGGAGTTGGCAATCTTGATGGCACCCTTCTATTCACCTCCTGCGACTACACACGCAAGAGTTGCGAACAGCGCGGCATGTTCTCTAAGGACAGCACGAACCGAACTACTCAACGTTTCAGTGGCATCGAATTTGTTCCTCCATCGATTCTCGTGCGTGGCCACGGCGAGTCGTCAGGTCGCGTCTCCAATCTGGTCAGCCTTGACACTCGCTTTAACGATGTCGTACCCGCTGTCTACGGAACCGGATGGCTGCAGGCACCTGTTGTCTTCTCACGTAACGATGGAAACCTGACCCGCTGCGAAGTCCTGCTCGGCCTCGGTGAGGTTGACAGTGTCATCAAAGTTGTCGCTGATGGATTCGAAATTCCCGAAGGCATTACTGGGCAGAACATGACCGGCACCGGCTGGTTCAACCTCGTCAGCAAGGGCAATCGCACGGGTGCGCTCAATCTCGGCTTGACAGATGCAGCTGCAAACCCTGTTGGTGATCCGTATGCCAGCATGGCCTACCTCAACCTGGTTTTGCCGAACCGAATCAATGACGGTAAGAAGAGCCCAAAAGTCGAGGTACTGATCAAGGGGATCAAAGTCCCAGTTCTCGATTCTGCAGGCGCCTTGGTCTCTTCCGATTGGTCTTCTAATCCCGCCTGGATTCTATGTGACATCCTCCGCCGAACAGGCTGGAAGCTGGATGAACTCGATCTCGCCACTTTCGTTTCAGCTGCGCAATTCTGCGATGAACTCATCGAAGCCCGCGACGCCAACGGCACCCTACGGCAAGTCCGTCGCTTTGAAACCAGCCTCGTTTTAAAGCGTCGTTACAGTGTTGGAGAGCTACTACGCTCGCTCCGCATCGGTTCGCTTCTCTTTCTATACTTCCAGCCTGATGGCAAACTTGCCATTCGTCCAGAAACTACGATTGCTCAACAACAGCCAACCAAGCCAGCCGGCAGCAATGCCGCCTCTGTGCTCAACAGCGGCTGGCCCACATACGAATTCGGCGATGGTATGAACCAGACCACGGGTATCCTCTTGAAGTCCAATATGGAGCCTGACTTCCGCATCTACTCAAAGCCAAGTCAGGATTCCCCGAATCGCGTCAGTTTTGAAATTCAGGATTCCCTTAACGAGTTCCAGCAAGACAGCATCTCCATCGCCGACACCGATGACATACGTCTCCGTCGACAGGAGATCACCCAGGCCTTGCCCGCCGTTGGCGTGTCCAACTTCCCGCAGGCTCAACGCATCTGTCAAACCTGGCTCAACAAGTCAATCGCCGGCAACGTCTATCTGGAGTTCCGCACCTCTGTGCGCGGCTTCCATATCAGACCGGGTGATCTCATTGCTCTCAGTTACCAGCGCTACGGCTTTGACCGTACGATCTTCCGCGTGCTCGAATTCCAGTTCTCGCCTCGCCTCGATGTGATGAAGGTCATCTGCCAACTGCATCAGGATCACTGGTATTCCGACAACGCACAAATCCGCTATGACCGTTCCCGTATCTTTGCCTGGCGCACCGGCGCTGCTCGAGCAGTATGCGGCACCTTGATTGACGGTTTTGATGCGTCCGAACAATTGGCCATCGACTCCGATGGTGTCCAGAAGTGCGCTCTCAGGATCCCCTTTCGCAAACCACAGCCTGAACTTGGAGCCTCTGGTGGCGTCCCTCTGGTCAGCTTCGCCTACACGGTGCAATCCACCGGCGGTACTCTGCCCCAGGGCTCGTATTTCTATGGGCTCACTACTATCGATTCCAGTGGCGTCGAAAGCGGTCTCTCAAGCCTGATCCCGGTTCGAATCGGCGGCCTCACTTCTACAAACCGCGTAACCCTAAGTGGAATTAGTGTGGCCTCATCTGCGGTCAGCCTGAACCTGTATCGCGGCGCTTCACCGCATCGCCTTCTTCGCATTGCAACCGGGCTAACCGTGGCGGACACAGTCTCCGATACGGGCGCGACGCCCGAGGCTCAGATCCCGCCTGACTCCAACTACAGCAGACTCAGGTCGTGGTTCCGGCAGACTTTCTTGGTCGATCAGACTCCGACCTCCTGGACTACAACTTCCATTACTCGCACTGCGCTCAATCTGGTCGTTGATCGATGGATCGGCAAGAAAGTCGTGATTCGCGCGGGAAAAGGTATGGGTCAGGAACGTGTTATCACCGCCAACACGGCTGAGTCGATCATGATCGAAAGGCCATGGGATGTTGTCCCCAATGCCACCTCCAAGTTCGCAATTGTGGAAACAACCTGGGCCTTAGCCGCAGAATCTGACACCGACATCATCACCGTAATGTTGCCGCTATTCACCGCATCAACCTTTGAGATAAGTCTTCGTTCAGTAGGCAAAGACAATCTCGAACTCGACCAGTTGGAATCTCCCTCACTTCAATGGCAGGTCGGAGTCGGCTCGACTTCCGGCTCAGACAGCGGCGTCCCCGCGACCCCGGCTTTCGGCTTCGCGTTGATTGAAGAAGGGACAGTCTCAATCGGCGGCATCGGCTTCAGTGTCCTCGAAAATCTCAGCTCAGTCTACGTTGGACAACTCGGCATCCTCTTCTGGGATGAGCTTACGGCCCCCACCCCGGCCAGCCTCGGTGCCGCCATCGCACCTTCAACTACAACCGTTACTCTCGACGGCCTCACAGCGAGTCTTGCTGAAGGCGATCTCTTTCAAATCGAAGAAGAAATCTTCGAAATCACAGGCGATCCCGCTAGCGGCAACATCTATCCGGTCATACGAGGCCGTTACCAAACCACTGCAGTTGCACACGATGCTGCCAAGCCAACCTTCGTGCTCACAAGGCGTGACATGACGATTCCCTTCGTTCCCGGCTACTTCAGCTCAACGGCAGCAGTAGGCTTCCGCTACAACTTCAGGCTCCCAAACGTCCGCATCTCGGGTGCTGACTTCACCCTCTACAACCGAGTCGGGGCAAGCGCCCGAGCTGAAGAAAGCTACACCGGCGTAAGCAGCTTCGGCGTTCGCACTCTGTCTGGTGGTCAGATCACCATGAACGTCCAGGGCTATCTCGCCATTGAGGCTTCCGCCGGCAACAGCTACATCGTAGACCGCACAACGGTTGTCCGCGATGTCTCGGCCTACGTCCAGGAAGCACCAGTCGGCGACGACATCGAGATCCTGGTTCGATTCAACGGTAACCCATACTGTGACCTGACAATCCCAGCCGGCAGCAACGTCGCGACAACCGTAAGCAAGTTCAACACTCAAGCCTTGCCACAAGGCGCCAAGATCTCCTTCGACATCTTGAACGTCCCCTCAGCAGCGCTTGGAACCCCTGGGCGAGACCTCACGGTCCTGCTCCAGATCTGACCTCAGCGCATCTGCCCGATACTAGGAAGCGTGATCTCTGTTCAGAATGTATCCAAGCGATACATCACGCAGCCTGGCTTCTGGCGAGGCCGTAGCCCGCACGAAGCCGAGGCCCAGAATGAATTCTGGGCCTTGCGAAACGTATCTTTCGATGTCCCGCGCGGCGAGGTCTTTGGCCTCGTCGGCCCCAACGGCGCCGGCAAGTCAACCCTCCTGCAAATCCTCTCTGGCATCCTCCAACCCACCGAAGGCCGCGTCCTTACCCAGGGTCGCATCAGCGCCCTCCTCGAACTCGGTGCCGGCTTCAACCTCGAATTCACAGGCAGAGAAAACGTCCGCCTCAACGCCGAACTCCTCGGTCTCTCCCGCAAAGAAATCGACGCCGCTATCCCGGAGGTCGAAGCCTTCGCCGAACTCGACCGCTTCTTCGATCGCCCTGTTCGCGAATACTCAACCGGCATGTACGTCCGCCTCGCTTTCTCGGCCGCGATTCACCAACATCCAGAAACTCTCGTAGTCGATGAAGCCCTCGCCGTAGGAGACGCCCGCTTCGCCAACAAGTGCATCCGCCGTCTTGAAGAACTCAAAGCGCAAGGCACCACCATTCTCTTCGTCTCTCACGATCTCGGAATCGTCAAGCGCCTCTGCAATCGTGCCGCCCTCCTCTGGCAAGGCCAACTCGTAACCCTAGGCACCCCACGCGAGATCTCCGACGAATACACCCGCCGAGTGCAACTTGACCTCACTCCACTGATAGCCACCAGCACCACCAACAACAATCGAACCCAAATCCTCTCGGCTCACCTCCACCACCCCGCAGGCCCGCCCCGCACTCAATTCGAGATCAACGACCAGATCACGCTCAGCGCTGAAGTGAAAGTCCAACACCCCAACACACAGTTTCAGTTCGGCCTTCTCATCCGCAACCGTCAAGGCATCGACATTGCCGGCACCAACTCGCAAATCGAAAACTGCCCCATCACCGCCGACGGCCCCGCAACCGTTCATATCTCCTTCACCTTCACCTGCCACTTCACCAGAGGCGACTACACCGTAACGCTTGCCACTCAAGATCCAGACGGCACCCGTCAGGACTGGCGCGACGACTTCCTCGAATTCCGCGTCGAAGACCGTCGTGACTTCGCCGGATCTACGTGGCTAAATGGTAACTTTGAATGGATAATCCGATGAGTTCTCCTTCTCTCATACAAACGATCCAGCAGACCCTGCGAAATCTCGACATCGACGCCTGGCTCTTCTTCGATCACCACCACCGCGACCCTATCGCCTACCAGGTCCTCAATCTCGAACTCAACCAGATGGCCACCCGTCGCTGGTACTATCTGATCCCCAAAGAAGGCGAACCCCAGCTTCTCGTCCACCGCATCGAATCAAAAATACTCGATTCCCTCCCCGGCCAGAAGCACGTCTACTCCGGCTGGCGGACGCATCACGAAGGTCTCGCCACACTCCTCTTCGGTCTCAAGCGCATCGCCATGCAATACTCGCCTGGTTGCGCGATCTTCTACGTCTCGATGGTTGACGCTGGCACGATCGAACTCATTCGCTCCTTCGGCCCCGAGATCGTCTCATCAGCCGACCTCGTCCAGATCTTCAACGCCACCCTCACACAGGCCCATATCGATTCCCACCTCGCCGCCGGCGTCAAGATGGACGCCCTCCGCAAGGCCGCCTTCACTGAAGTTTCCTCAGCGCTGGCCGGCAATCGAACCCTAACCGAATACCAACTCCAGTGCTGGGTTCGCGCAGGCATGGAGCGAGAAGGCCTCTTCACCGACCACGGCCCGATCGTAGCCGTCAACGCCCACGCCGCAGACCCGCACTACGAACCAAGCGAGGCCTCCGCACTCCCTATCCGTCCCAACGATTTCCTTCTCCTCGACATGTGGGCCAAGCTCACCACCCCCGGTGCCGTCTATTACGACATCACCTGGACTGGCTTCTGTGGCACCGCTGTCCCCACCGAGATGGACAACGTCTTCAGCATCGTCGCCGCCGCACGAGACGCTGCCTTCAACAGGGCAAAGACGGCCAGAGAGCAATCCATCACGCTCCACGGCTTTGAAGTCGACGACGCCGCACGCGAAGTCATCACGGCCGCAGGCTACGGCGACTACTTCATCCACCGCACAGGACACTCCATCACGCAAGACATCCACGGCACCGGCGCCAACATGGACAACCTCGAAACCCACGATGTCCGCCAGGTCATGCCCAACACGATCTTCTCGGTAGAGCCCGGAATCTACCTCGAACACTTCGGTCTGCGCTCAGAATTCGACGTCCTCGCAAAGGCCTCCACCGCAATCGTCACTGGCGAAATCCAGCAATCTCTGATAAGGCTATAAATATGAAAACGATCCTGCTCACCTTGATAGCAGCCCTCGGTCTCTTCGCTGAAGACGGCCTCCCCAAAGACGGCAAGAAGTATCACGTCATCTTCGAGATGTCCGCCGGCGAACAACCCCGCCTCGAAGGTATCATCCGCAACATCGACAACCTCAAGATCGCCCTCGGCGCTGAGAACGTCACAGTGGAACTCGTCCTCCACGGCGGCGCAATCCTCTCCTTCGCCAAAGACAAGACAACCTTGGCCTCAGAGTGGGATCGCCTCGCTAAATCCGGCGTCACCCTCCTCGCCTGCAACAACTCTTTGAAGATGCGCAACATCCCCAAAGATACGCTGCTCCCCAACATCAAGGTCGTCGATTCAGCAGTAGCCGAACTCGTCCGCAAGCAGCACGACGGCTGGCAGTACATCCGCAACGCGAACTAACTAAATCCCCACCAGCATCGCCAAGAGAAGCGCCGCCATCTGCGGCGCTTTATACGCTTCTTCGCCCTCTTCAAACCACTCATCAATTGAGTGCGCATTAGGGCTCTTCCCACCCCCGCCAATCGTCACTGCAGGAATCCCCATGCTCATCGGTATGTTGGAATCCGTACTCCCGCTCCCCGTAGCAAACATCGGAATCCCCAACATCTTAGCCGCTGCCATCGCCTTCTGAACGATCGGCGAATCATCACTCGGTGCTGCCGCCGGACGTAACCCCATCGTCTTGATCTCAAGCTCCAGCGGAGCCTTGCTATCCGGCCAACGCTTCTTCTCCGCCTCAAGCCCAAACAACAAAGCCGCCTTCAACCGCTCATCCAGCACTGCCAATTCCTGAGGAGACTCACTCCGAAGATCCAGCTCCATGCTTACCTCAATGGGCACTGAGTTCACACTCGTCCCGCCCGTCACCGTGCCGACATTAAACGTAGTCCGGGGATTCTGCGGCACTTCAATATCGGCGATCCGCGCAATCGCCCGGCCCATCGCATGAGCCGGATTCGGCATCCCAAACGCACCGTAGCTATGGCCACCGCGACCCTTATAAGTCACCTTGTAGCGATTACTCCCCACCCCACGCGAAGTCACCTTGAATCCCGTCCCATCCACCGAGATGAAAGCATCCACCTGCCCTTTCAACTCCTTGGTAAAAAGATGACGCACCCCGCGCAAATCCCCCTGCCCCTCCTCGCCGACAGTCGCGATAAACAACACCGTCCCCTTCGTCTTCACCTGCGCCTCGCGATAAGACTTAGCCACGGCCAGTACAACAGCCAACCCACGACAATCATCCCCAATCCCCAACCCATGCAGCCGCTTACCTTCCGGGCGAACCTTCACGTCCATCCCGGCAGGAAACACGGTATCGAGATGCGCACTTATGACTATGAGAGGCTTCGGCGCACTAGCCCCCGGCAGCCGGCTGATCACATTCCCCTCGCTATCGGTGCGAATGTCCACCATCCCCAAAGCCGCCAGCCGCTTGGCATATTCCTTGCCCCGCTCGGCCTCACCAAAAGGAGGTGCCGCAATCTCGCAGATTGAAACCTGCTGCGACATGGTCCAGGCATTATTCACCCGGATCGCCTCCACCGCTGCATTCACCCGTGCATCCTGGCCAAAGGCCACAAGCCCACTCACCACCATCAGCAACAGCATCTTCATATGGAAACTAGCATAAGCTAAGCTACAGACATGGCCACTCCAGTTCTCACATCGCCCGAAGAATATCTGAAGACAACCTACAACGATCTCGACCGCGAATTTGTTCACGGTGAGATTCTGGAGCGCTTGAAGCCCACCATCCTCCACGGCAGAATCCAGGCACTCTTGGGCTATCTATTTGAATTGCTTCGTCGTCA
>JBKJUN010000617.1:0-3799 GCA_046590555.1 Bryobacter sp.
CCCACGCGTCGTAAAGCTCTTGGAGTCGTGTGAAATCCCCTTTACCCGGACGGGATCGCATCGAAGAATTCTGCTGGAGGATTTGAAAATCTATGCCAGGCTGCGAGACAAGCAGCGGGCCAACATTCTGAACGAACTCGCTCTCAAGGAAATGGCTGACGGCTCATACGAATGATCCGGTCCAATTTCCATGCGGTTTTGGATACCTGCGTGCTTCTTCCCATGCCACTAGCGGATACGCTTCTCCGATTTGCAGAAGCGCCGAGGTTTTATGTCTTAAAGTGGTCGGCTGCAATTCTAGCGGAGCTGGAACGAAATCTCGTGGGGAAGTGGAACAAGAGTCCCCGAGCAAGCCAGCCACCGGATTTCTCAAATGAATCTGGCCTTTCCAGACGCTACAGTCCATGGCTACGAAAGCATTGTTGAAGCTATGCAGAATGATGAGAACGACCGTCATGTTCTTGCGTGCGCAGTGCTTGCAGGTGCTTCTGTCATTGTCACCAACAATACGAAACACTTCACGCCCAAAGCGCTGGAACCTTTTGGCATAGAGGCCCAAAGCCCCAGCCAATTCCTGATCAATGCCTACGATCTGAATCCCGCCCAAGCCATGACCAAGCTCTCAAGGCAGGCCGGAGGTGTTCACTTGACAATCGAGTCCCTCTTGTTTCGACTGGAGCGAAGCGCACCTGACTTTGTCCGCTATATCGTGGAAGAAAACGGCATTTCGATCCCTTCCCCTGCACAGGCTTCAGGCGATCCTGGAAATCACGGAGCAGCCTCTTGAGGCAATCAAACCAGCTCAAAGGCCTGAAGGGATACCGCAAAGGGCAGTGCTCAATTCGGATCAACGGCCAGTGGCGCATCTGCTTTACCTGGGCCAAAGTGGTACCGAGTCCATCAAACGTAGAAATTGTCGATTACCACTAAGTCGAAAGGATAGACCATGGCACCGCCTCTACCAAGTTCTGGCTGTCAAGCGAAGTGTCACAGCAGACACCGCCTTGCGCCTCAGCCGGTTCTTCGGCATGTCAGCCGATTTTTGGATGAACCTCCAAAGTACCTACGAACTCGACCTGGCCCGCCAGCACCTCGGCGAAGCCATCCAGCGCCTTCCCAAACGCAGCGAAATCAAAATGCCCTTGCCCGCCGCTTGAGACAATGACCAAACATAAAGTAGAAATCTACTGGAGCCAACCCGACAACGCCTTCATCGCAGAAGCTCCAGACCTCCCCGGCTGCCTCGCCGATGGCCCCACCCGTCAGGAATCCGTCGCAAACCTCGAAACCATCATCGACGAATGGCTCGAAACCGCAATAGACCTTGGCCGCGACATCCCAAGTTCCGCTGCTCATTTACCCCAAGCAGGAGAAAAGCTGGGGGTTTAAGGGTCAGTTTGAAATCCACCCTTCAAAATACCCAATAAAATCGATCCTCCGGCGACATTCCCTTACATCAGTTCCGTCATACAAATCTCCTGCTTCTCTTCAGAGAACTTCTCATACTCCTCAGGGCGATGCAGAAGTGGTTGCAGGCTGAGCGCTTCGATGCTCTCGTCGAACCAGAGCTTGCCACGCGTCATTGCTTTCGTAGCATCATCTTACTGAGGTCTTACTAGTGGACGTAACGCAACTTTCCATGAAGGGCCAAATCATATTGCCGAAGCGGGTTCGCGACGAGCGAAATTGGAGCGCGGGTATGGAGTTTACCGTCGAGGATGCCGGCAACGGCATTCTATTTTGGCCTGCGGGAGGAATTCCCTCCACCGAGTTGAGCGAAGTGGCGGGCTGTCTCAAAAGATCAGGCAAGGGTAAGCCCAAGACCATCGCGGAAATGAAGGCGGCGGTCGGGAAAATGGTTCGGGATCGGCATGACAGCGGTCGATACTAACGTCATTGTCCGGTTGCTGGCTGAGGATGATGCCCGGCAAGCCGCAGCGGCTCGAACTGTTTTTGAGAGCGGACCCGTGTGGATTGCAAAGACCGTGCTGCTGGAGACGGAATGGGTGTTGCGAAGCCTTTATCAGCTTGACGTTGCCGAGATCCAAATGGCTCTGCGCAGGTTGGCGGGGCTTAGTGGCGTTCGACTTGAGGATGAAGCCGCAGTTGTCCGGGCCTTCGACCTGTGCGGTAAAGGTTTGGATTTTGGAGATGCTTTTCACTTGAGCAGCCGGGCAGCGGACGCTCGATTTGTGACCTTTGACCGCGCACTGGTGCGGCGAGCCAACAAGATTGGCGTTGGGGCAGTGGCTGGCCCGCATTGAGGCGAGAACTACAAGAAACGTCAAGCTCTGGAAATAGCTCTATCTCTCTCCTTGTCAACAACTTAACCACGACCCGCCAAAATTCCAAATATCGTAAAAGTTCTTTAATTTCTGGCTGAGACGGTCCGCACTGGATCGCATAGAAGAGTTCTGCTGGAGGATGCAGCGGGCCAACTTTCTGAGTTAGGGCCTTACTTGATCACTCAGAGTCAATCCCCGCTGTCCAAGAAGGCAAAGAATCGATTACCGCCGGATCAGTGGCGGCAATGAGTTAATGCTTGTGCTGTTTAAGCGCTTCGCGAACCTTAGACACGTGTGTCCCGTGAACACGAATCGCCTCGTGCAACTGCTGTCCAGTAACTTTTAGCTCCTGGGACCAGTAATGGATATCTGAGGCAATTTTCGGGTTTATCTCGTTTGGATCGTGAGGGCCCTTTTCTGGAGCGATCTCCCGGCCTTCTGGAAGTGGTTTCGAGTTTGACATTGAATTCCTAAATGTAAGATGCTGCTACCTCTAGAGATCCGGCGTTCGCTTTTTGTTTCGGAAATAAAGGGCCAGAAAAGCTATTCGTACCTTCAAAACTGTGCCGCAAAAAGTGTTTTCTCGCTCTATTCAAACTACTTAAGTAGCACCCAGACAATTCGCGAAAATCGTACAAGTTCCGAACTATCCCACCAGTCCGCTCATCCTGTCCGCACTCTGGCTAGGCGCAGTTTCAATTCCCTACATACGAGCAGACCCCTGACTGGGTAGCGGAGGTCGGCCCTGCCTCCCGAATCAATGGCCTAACTTTCCACCGCCATAGTCGTGCAGTATATTACCTACATGAGAATAATTAGCACCTTGATAGCTGTGGTGCTGGCTGTCATCACAGCCCGCGCTCAGTCGCCCGCCGCCGCGCCCTGGGTCTCGCTCTTCAATGGCCAGGATTACACCGGCTGGAAACTCGTTGGGCCGACGAATCTCGCCTCGGCTGAAATTGAAGACGGCGCGATGTTGCTGCGACAACGTACCAACACGGCCGAGCATACGTTCGTCACTTCTTCGGAAAAATACCGCGACTTCATTCTCGAACTGGATTTAAGGGACGATCCCGGCTTCAACAGCGGCATCTTGCTGCGCACCGTCGAAGCACCCGCGGATGCCAAAGTGCGGCTCAACGGCTATCAGGTCAAAATTGATAACACCCCGCGCGCTTGGACAGGTGGGGTCTTCGATGACTTCGGTGATTCCTGGCGCTGGCTCCACGACCTCGCGGACAACGAACCGGGCCGCACTGCTTTTAAGCTCGGTGAGTGGGCGCACTTCCGCATCGAATGCCTCGGCAATACGATCAAGGTCTGGGTAAACGGAGTTCCCACCACGCATCTTCTGGACGAAAAATATCGCGAGGGCAAAATCGCGCTCAAGATTCACTCCCTCGGCGATCGGCCCAACGACACGCGTAATGTGATCCGGTTCAAAAACATCCGCATCATCACAGCGAACCCGGAGCGTTACGCTCAATCCATGCCATTGCCGCCACGCCCTGCAC
>JBKJUN010000638.1:0-5857 GCA_046590555.1 Bryobacter sp.
GCCGGAGATGAGAGAAGTGAAGAGGCCGTAGATCGGGGGGATGCCCATGAGGGTGGCCATAGCGAGGCCGTAGGGCAAGGCGATTAATGCAGCGATGGCACCACCGAAGATATCGCCACGGAGGTGATTCCAGGAGTAATCGATCTTAGGGAGTTTCAAAGGGCGTCCTAAAAAAACAACTGAGTGAATTGTAGAGGGCGGGAGCAGACGCGGCAGCCGCCCTCTATCGAAACATTACGACAAGACTAAGCCTTGGCTGTAGCCATGACCTTTTCGTGAGCAAGCTTCCACTTGGCCATTTCCTCGGGGAGACCGATGGAAACGCGGACCAGGGTAGGCATCGAGGGCCATGCGCGACCGACGAGAACCTTTTCCTTGACCATGCCTTCGATGTAGGTGCGGGAGGGCATCTTCACGTCGATCATGAACTTGTTGGAGACCGAAGGAATGAAGGAGTAGCCCTTGCTGGTGCACCAACTGAGAGTATTGTTGCGGGTTTCTGCGATGATGGCGCGGCGCTTCTCAACCAGGCCCTTGGCGCGGAGAGAAGCAATAGCACCAACCATGCCGGTGACGGGATTAGCGCCAGCGGAGTAAGGCATGAGCTTCTTGAGCAGGTCGGGGCGGCCGATGGCTGCACCGGCGCGGAGGCCGGCCATACCGAAGATCTTGGAGAAGGTGCGGAGGATTACGACGTCCTTATCCTGCTGCACGAAGTCGGAACCGAAATCAGCACCGGTGAGGTGGAGGTAGGCTTCGTCAAGGATGACAACCGAACCAGCCGGCTTGTTCTTGATGAGCCATTCGATGTCGCTCTTGGGGGTCAAGGTGCCAGTGGGGTTGTTGGGGTTGCAGATGTAGAATGCGCCGGCATTGGGGTCAGCAGCGAGCATCGCTTTAACGTCATGCTTGTAGGCGTTGGCGGCATCAAGTTTAACCTTGGTGACCTTGGCACCGACAAACTGAGCAGCGCGGGCGGCAGCTTCATAATCGGGATCAGCGGTGACGAGGCCGCGCTCTTTCGAGGTGAAAGCGATTACTGAGTAATGCAGGGGAGCTGAAGATCCGGCGAAGGGCATCACGTAGTCGGGCTTGACTCCGTCGATGTCGGCCTGAACCTTGGCAAACTCGAAGGTCTTTTCGTACATGTAACGACCGCCGCCCTTAATGACTGCGTACATGGCTTCTGCAGCTTCAGGGCAAGGACCAAGGGGATTTTCGTTGGCGTTGATGCGGACGGCGTCTGCCGGTACATCCACACGCATGGAGAGCTGCGCGAGGGCGGCTTCATTGTAAAAGGGGAGGGCTGCGCCACCGGCAACGAGTGCGGAGATACGGCCAAAATTGCGACGGCTAACACCGCGCTTGAGAAGATCCTGTTGAGCTTCAGAGCTTAAGAGCGACATAATTTTTTGATCTGTTCCTTTCGAGCTTAACTACTGGGTTGTATACATTATATGTACCGTTTTCGCCGGATGCGCCTTTTTATTGACTATCCGGCGAAGATTTACAGCAGGAATTACGCATCCCGTTACGAAGGCGATATTCCTTTTGCTGGTGTTTAGAAGTACAATCGGAGACCAAGCTGGACCATTCGAGCGAAGTTGGCTTGCTGAGTGATACGGCCAAAGGATCCGTTACCCACGGCTGAGTTGGGAGCACGGAAGAGCGGGGTGTTGGTGAAGTTCAAAGCTTCAGCGCGGAACTGAGCCTTGAATTTCTCAGTGATGGCGAAGTTCTTGAACACGGATACGTCCCAGTTGACTTGACCAGGGCCGCGCAGACCGACTGTGCGGGAGACGTTGCCGAAGGTGAGAACAGGGGTGGTGGTGAAGGCAGCCGGGTTGTACCAGGAGTCGATGCGCTGGCCAAAGCTGCCGCTACCCGCCGGATTTACACCAGTTGCATTCGGACGCTGACGGGCAGTACCGAAGGGGCTGTTGAGGTTATTGTTCATGAAGAACTGGGTGGGGAAGCCTGATGAGAAGGTGCTGACCGCATTGACGCTCCAGCCGCCGAGGAGGAGGTTGGGGACGTAACCGGCGCTACCCATGAAGGCGCGGCCCTTGCCGATCGGGAGATCGTAGGTAACCGAGTTGGTGAGACGCTGGGGAGCATTGGCGTAGCTGAGGCCGCGTTCCGCTGCCAGATCATAGACGTTCTGAGGGCCAGCGTTGCCAGCGTTCTGGTTGTTGCCGGCACCGCCGCCGGCATTGTCCATGTTCTTGGAAAACGTGTAGGCGGTGAGGAAGTTGAGACCGTGGCTGTAGCGCTTCTGGACCTTGACGGTGAAAGCGTTGTAGTCGGCGTTGACATAAGAGTCGTTGAGGAAGGTGACGCCGGCGAACTGCGGAAAGGGGCGCAGAGTCTGCTGACGTTCGATGGTGGCGCCACCGACCGAATTGGATCCGCCCCTGCCGAAGTAAGGGTTGGGAACGGCGGTGCGCAGTGCCGTGGCACCGAGCCCAAAGTTGGAGGGGTTGAGCTGGTTCATGGCGAGACCAGCAGCGGTGAAGCTGATGTCGGAGGAGCGGCTGCCGGAGTAACCTGCGGTGACGACGGTACCGAAGCCGATTTCACGCTGGATGTCGAAGGAGAACTGCTGCACGCGACCGCTGGTGGCGGAAGGCGAATAGACGCTGACGGTTTTACCGATACCGGTGAGGCCGCCGAGACGATTGCCAACGGGTTTGTCAAGGCCATTCGGGAAGGGGTTGCTCAGGTTGATCTGAGGAATCCCCGCGACGTCGGCGTTGGGCGAGGTGCTGGCGGTAATGCCTTCACTATTAAACGGTGAACCAAGGCCAAAGGCGGGAGCCCAGAAGATACCGTAGCCGCCACGGATAGTGGTCTTGGCATCCAATTGGTAGGCAACACCGATACGGGGAGAGAACTTGTTCATCCTGAAGTTGCTCGTCTGTGTGGGGGCACCGTCGACACCAGAGAAGCGGAAGACACCAGGTGAGGCGAAGCCGCTGGTGGTCTGGATCGGGTTGGTGGCTGCACGATTAAAGGTGGTGATCAGGTTGTTGTTGGTTTCCTGAAGACCGCTTTCCCGTTCCCAACGAAGGCCGAGGTTTAGGGTGAGGTTCTTGCTGACACGGAAGTCATCTTGAATGAAGAGACCTTTGTAGTCGGCGTAATTGAAAAGCTTGGTGGCGACGAAGCCGGTGGCAGCGGCTGGAGCACCGAGCAGGAGGCTGGCTATATCTGCACCACCTGTGCCGCTGCTGGCACCAGAGCGGGTGAAGGAGTTGTCAAAGCTGAAAGCACCGGCGCTGTTCTGGAGGTCGATGCCGTCGACGTGCAGGCGACGGATGTCCATGCCAACCTTAATGCTGTGCTTGCCAACGAACTTGGCCACCTGGGCGCTAAAGTTCTTGGAGTGGTGAACGAAGTTGAAGTTGTTGTTGGTGCCGAGTGCATAGGCGTTATTCATCGATACGTTCGGGAAGACCGGTGAGGAAACGTCTTTCACAAAATTCGGTGAGAAGCCGAGGAGGCCAATGTTGTAGTTCTGGCTGGTCTGCGTACCGATGTTCGGGAAGCGATTGAAGCCATAACGAACGCTTACGACGGTCGTCGCGTTGGGGGTGAAAGTGTTGTTCCATGCAGTAGCGTCGACGACGCGAGTGAGGAACCACTGCGAGGGCGAGCTCAGGTTACGGAAATTGTTTTCACCGGGTTCTGCAGAGCTGTAGTTCATATAGCTCAAACTGGCGCGCCACCAGGAGAATACTGTGTGGTCGAGCTTGCCGAATTTCTGGTCGGCCTTGGAAGGCAGGGTGCTGGCAGCCGTGACGTTTGCCACGCCGTAAGCACCGACGGTGCGGGTTGGCAGCGCATATGTGGCAGCGATGTTGCGACCCACCGTGTCAAGACGGTTGGAAGGAATGATATTGCCGGGGAAGGCAGTGCGGACGCCGCCGACGGTGGACTGAGGATCATAGATGATGGTGTTGGGACGGCCGGAGAAATCACCAATGCGTTCTGCCGCGGTGGGGGTGTAGGCGTCGAGGGTTGCGGCCTGGGTGTCGCGGTAGCCTTCAAAACCAACGTTGAAGAAGGTCCTGTTCTTGCCGTCGTAAATTTTCGGGATCCAGACCTTGCCGCCGAAGCTGCCGGCGTAGGTTTTGTTGGGCTGTTCCTGACGCTTGATGCCATTGCGGTTGTTGAAGAAGTTGTTGCCCATCCATTCGGTGTTGCGGGTTAAGCCGATGAGAGCGCCATGGTAGTTATTGCCGCCGCTCTTGAGGAGGGTGTTGAACATACCGCCACCGGTGCGGCCCATTTCTGCGTCGTAGGTGGAATATTGGATTTTGACTTCCTCTACCGCTTCAAGCGACGGGATGATTACTGCACGATTGGCAAAGTCGGTGATAGGGATACCGTCAACGAGGTAGCTGTTACCACGGACCGGACCACCGTTAATGATGATGGTTGAAGATCCGCTCTGATCCTGCATGCGATTGTAGGCGGGGTTACCGACCTGAACTACCGTAGGAGTCAGGCGGCTAAACATGAAGGGGTTGCGGCCAAGGTTGGGAAGGTCAATCAGCTTCTGGCGATCTACGACCTGGCCCTGGGAGGCGGAGGCTGTTTCGAGAAGCGGAGACTCTTCAGTGACCATGATGGACTGAGTGACGTCGCCCACGTCGAGCTTGATGTCGGCGGTGACAGACTGCTGAGTGCCAACGATGATGCCTTTGCGTTCGACTTTCTTAAAGCCAGACTGTTCGACGATTACTGTATAGGTGTTTGGGTTGATGTTGACGAAGTTGTATTCGCCAGCGGAACTGGAAACAGCGGAGCGGGTAACTCCGGTGGATTCTTCTAGCAGAGTTACTTTGGCGTTGGCGATGGATGCGCCAGCCGAATCGACTACGCTACCGCGTAGGTTGCCGTATGCGCTTTGTGCCCAAGTGATGCTATTGAACATCAAAAGGGCAATAAGAGAGAGAGATAGACTCAGTCGCATTTTTTTCATGGAGATCCCCTGAACAATTGGATTTTTGGCTCGCGACAAGAGGGAGCCGGGATCGCTACAGGGCGTGAATAGACGGGCAGGAGATGAAGCAACGGGGAGGGATTTCAAACTAAGCCAGAAAACCCTCGTGATATGCAGTATAAACAGAACTGTTACTGAAGTGAAGCAGATTAGGGCAACCAGTTCATAGAAATTTTTGATGGGGCAGTGGGAGGAGGATCGAATTTGCGGAATTCATCATAAGATTTTGAATTTCAGTCTATACTTTTTTTTTTGTAATACGTAAAGCTGTCCGTTGATATGCGAGTGAGTGCGTCAAATTCGGTAAATATGGCTTCAGCCGCGCCGAGGACCAGGATACCGCCGGGACGGAGTTGAGTAAGGAGATGTTGGAGAACACGACTGCGTGTGGGCTCATCGAAATAAATCAAAACGTTGCGGCAAAGAATCAGGTCCAGCGGAGCAAAGCTGCGATTGGTGTCCCGCAGGTCGCAGCAGTGGAACTCGATGGATTGCCGGATTTGAGGAATAATTTGTGCGCCGCCTTTGCGAGGCAGGAGGTATTTTTTGCGAAGGATTGAATCCTCAAAGCCGCGTAGAAGCTCGTAGTCGGAGAAAACGGCCTCGGCGGCGATTTCGAGAACGATGGCCGATATGTCTGTCGCGATGATAAGCGGATGGGGCTGGATTCCGATTTCTGCGGCTAGGATGGCGATGCTGTAGGCTTCCTGGCCGGAGGATGCAGCCGCAGACCAGATGCGCAGGCGGCCGTTGCAGTTGGTTGAGCGCAAGTTGGGCAGGATGGTTTGTCCCAGGACGCGGAAGAAATCGAGATCGCGAAAAAAGGAAGTTTCGTGAGTGCTGAGGGCG
>JBKJUN010000814.1:0-5563 GCA_046590555.1 Bryobacter sp.
CGACGATATTGCCGGGAATTTGGGTATCACCAGCAGAACTGTCAATCGCGATTGGCAGATCGCCAAGGCTTGGCTCTTGGGCGAACTTGCTGGATCCTGCTTATCTAATGATTGATGCGTGACTATGTCGCTTTCTTGCTCGAATTTCCGCTTATTAGACTTGAGGTCGAAATTGTCATGACCCCGGAACGTTGGCAGCATGTCTACTCGCTGTTCGAACTGGCTCTCGATGTGCCTCCGGAAACCCGTGGGAGTTGGCTTAGAGAGCGTTCGAGTCATGATCCAGAAACGCTGGAAGAAGTCTTGCGCCTTCTTGAACTGGGCCAAAGCTCAGGCTCATTTCTTGCTACTTCAGCGCCAACCCTGCTTGGTCTTCGCGGAGATGTCCGGGCTGTTTTTGATCCTGGCGATTTGATCGCCAACCGTTATCTGATCCGTCGATTGATCGGCAAAGGCGGTATGGGTGAAGTCTATGAAGCCTTCGACCAGGAACTCAAAGTCGATATAGCGCTGAAATCGGTTCATCTGCGCCGTCTTGACGACCCTACGGCTCAAGAACGCCTTCGTCAGGAAGCACTTCTGGCACGTGAGATTACGCATCCGAATGTCTGCCGCATCCATGACCTGTCGCGCCATACACTGGATGCCCGCTTCGGCGAAGTTCTGGTGCTTGCGATGGAATTTCTCAACGGTGAGACACTGGCAGAGTTTTTGGCTACCTCCACTCCAATGAGTGAACCCGAAGCGCTGGAGATTGCTTTACAGATTTGTGCAGGACTGGACGCAGCGCATGCCCGCAGTATCATCCATCGCGATCTCAAGCCTGCCAATATCATCCTTGTGCGCGAGCCTCAAGGCCTCCGCGCGGTGATCACCGATTTTGGTCTCTCCCGGCGCCAGGCAGGACTTGATGGCAAGCAATCGGAAATGTCCATCCATGCCCTGTTTGGAACTCCTGACTACATGGCTCCCGAATCGATTGCAGGTGCCCGTGCTTCTGTGGCTGCCGATATTTATGCCCTTGGTGTAATTCTCTTCGAAGTTGCGACAGGTCGAAAACCATATCCTCCAGCGGGATCCCTCAAAGATCTACTGAGCCGTCATGATGGGCCAGTTCCTGCACTCAAAGCCACGAACTCTGCTTTCTCGCGTTATTGGGATGCAACAGTCCGCGCTTGTCTGGATCGCGATCCGGCACGCCGGCCAGTTCATGGTGCGCAGGTTGCAGGCATGCTTCGTGGCACGATCCGAGCTTCAAACTCCGGGCTAAGTCGGCGAAATACTCTTCTGATTGCCGCAGCGCTCACAGGATCTTCGGCAATTGGGGTTGGTCTTTGGCAATCGCGTAAAGTTCCGGTCTTTCTCTTTCCTATCGAAAATCAAAGTGGCGATTCGGCATTGAATTACCTGTGTTCTGGGCTCACGGCTGAGTTGCTCCGGGAACTTAAGGCGTGTCGAAGCATCCAGATTCTCTCCCCTCCTGGCCCCAATCGAGACCAGGCTCAAGCGTTGCCTGCGCATCTGTCTCTCTCTGGTGCGATACATCTCGATAGGAGTATCATCCTGGTGCTGAAAGATCTCATATCCGGGTCTGTCGTTTGGACCGGGCGAATTCCTGGGGAAACTCAGCTTGTGCCCGCTCGTCTCAACGAGCGGGTAGTCCAGGCCGCCCTTGGTGGGATCACGCACACGAGAAGTTTGCCACTCCGCACCGCCGCATTGTTTGCATCTGATTCCACTCCTGCCACTGTTGCGGTGACTACCAGTCCAGAAGCCCTTGAAGATTACTTCCGTGGCTTATTTCTCCTGCGCTCGCGCGTCCTTGATGACACTCTCGCAGCCAAGAGTTATCTTGAAAAAGCGATCAGCCGCGACCCTCACTTTGCTCTGGCGTATGCTGCTATGGCCGAGGCGCAGATCGGTCTGATGGAAGCTTCACATCGGTCTACTGCTGAACTCATGCTGGCCGGCCATTCCTTCGCCGACCGTGCTGTTCGAGAAGGTCCCCGCTTTACTGAATCGCATCTGGTGCTTGCTGCTTTCCGTCAGATGAGCTGGGATTGGGATGGTGCCCGCGCCAGTTATAGCGAAGTATTTCGTCTCCAGCCTGATTCCAGCCGCGGACATGCCTGGTACGCAGGGTTACTGCTGCAATTTGGTACTTCCCAGGATGTCTTGACGCTCTCTCGCCGTGCATTTGAATTGGACCCTTTTGACCACCTCATCCGCAACAGCCACGCGATTTGCCTCTTTTTCTGCGGCCAATACGATGAAGCGATTCGCCTACAAGAGGACGCGCTCCGGATGAGCAGTTCTTCGGTTGCACATCACCAACTCGGAAACATTCACGCTTACCTTGGATCTCTTAGTTCCGGTAGCATTCGTTCAAAACACTTCCAGATGGCTTTCGATCATGCCGCTGCTGTCGAGCAGTCTGAAAGCTCCTCCGCAAGTGTTGCCCAGGCTGGTATGCGTAACTCTGACCGCATGCTCTCTTTGTTCCATGCTCTGGCTGGCAACACCTCTGAGGCTTTCAAATTTATTGCCCGTTTGGAATCGAAGCTGGATGACGGCCGCATGTCTCCCGCTGCCATCGCCCGCGCCTATGCCGCACTTGGTCAGCAGGATAAAGCTATGGATCTGATTGAAATGTCTATGGGTCGAAAAGATCGGGTCTTGATGTATATTCGAACAAACCCGTTCTTTAGAACTTTGGATTCAAATCCCAGGTATCAGGCTGTACTAAGAACCATGCAAGTTTGATAGAACATATCCAGGAAAGGATGATTTATTGATGGCAACCAGCAAGAAGTCAAGTGCACCAGCACTACGTCAGAAAATTTCACCTGAAGAACTCAATGCGCCAGCGAGCCCGAAGCCGAAAGATGTCGGTCACGAAAAAAAGGTAACTCGCGATCCCGGTCACGAAAAGAAGGTGACTCGCGATCCCGGTCACGACAAACGGATCCGTTAATCATTTGGTAATCGGTCCATGGTGGGGCCGGAACTATCATCCAGATAAATGAAATCGTTCGCTCCACATTCATTTCCTGCGGCAGTCGATAAGATTGCCGCAGGCCATTTTCCCCTTGCTCAACAAATACTTCTCGATGCTGGTTTGCCTGATTCTACCGAAGGCCGCCGTCTTTTGGCGGTCCGTCTTGCAGAATTGAACGATCTTGAGCGGGCTATTCAAATCCTGCGTCGTCTTGCCAGAACGGATCCCTATCATCCATTTGTTCTCTATGATTTGGCCGTGCTGCAATTCCGCACAGGCCAATGGGCTTCTGCTGTCCAGACATTTCGCCGCGCCCTCCAATTGAAGCCTGATGACCTGGATTCTGCCGTTTTTCTTGCTACTGCGCTAAGGTTGCAAGGCAATCCGGTGAAGGCCCAAGCCGCGCTTGCGCAATTGCTGGAGCGCAATCCTCGCGATAATCGTATTCTCGAGGGTCTGGTTCTTTCTGCTAGTGAAGCGGAAGACGTTGAGTCAATTCTTCCTCTTCTGGATCGTGCCCTTGCGGGTCGGGCTCCCTCTCCTCTAGCCTTTGTACTTGCCGCTGAGATTCATATCAAGCACGGTCGCGGTCTGCTGGCCTGCGACTATCTTCGTCGTGAGGGCAGAATGAGTCCCGCAGCGATAGATTCCATCCAGATTTATTTCAGTCTGGCTTCTCCGGCTTACTCGGTGGCTCGCCAGAAAAAGCTTGTCTCTCGTTGGGTTGAAAAGTATCTGCCAGCAACCTCCCAGGACAGGCCAGGAATCCGATCAGCCAGGTCCAGGCAGCCGCTAAGAGTCGGCTATCTCACGGGAGAATTCACAAGGAGTCCGGCCCACTATTTCATTTATCCTCTGATTCGTTACCACGATCCATCCCTGGTAAATGTGTTCGCTTATCACAACAGGAGTTACGTCGATGATCGCACTCGGGCTGTACGCCGTCTCAGCTCAGAATTTCATCATGTATCGGAGTGGACTGACGACCAGGTTATCGATCAGATTTGCCGAGACCGCATTGATGTGCTTGTCGATCTTTCTGGACACTGCGACGACAATCGCCTCTCTGTCTTTCGTCAACGACCTGCTCCGGTTTCTTTCTGCTACCCCAACTATCCGTCCACCACGGGGCTTCCTGAGATCGATTACATATTCACCGACCGGTGGATTGATCCTCATGGCAGCCCCTCGAAGTACGTTGAAAAGCCATGGTACATCGACAGTGGATATCTGTCTTTCACTGGTATTCCCGATGCGCCGCCGCTTAGTCCGCTGCCTGCCCTGAAAAATGGCTACATTACATTCGGAGTACTCCAGCAATCGTTGAAATTTCATCCGGTCGTTTGGGATTGCCTTGCCGGGGCTCTGCGCGAAACACCGCGCTCAAAGCTGATTCTTCGTTCCAGTTGCGACGACTTCGACAATCGCCGTTCAGTTGCCTCACGACGCGTCCTTCATGAATTTGAATCTCGTGGTGTCTCTGCTTCGCGCGTTGAACTCGGAGGCTCGCTCTCCCGCTATGACTACCTGAAGTGTCGCGATCAATTCGATATCGCCTTGGACACCTTCCCTTTTAATGGCCAAACCACGACCTGCGATAACTTCTGGATGGGTGTTCCAACGGTTTCTCTTGCCGGTCAGACTCATGTTTCCCGGGTGGGGTATTCGCTACTCTCACGCTTGGGGCTTGAAGATTGGGTTGCTACATCGACAACTGGTTATGTCGAACTTGTTGTCAAGCATGCCCAGGATCTAACGCGTCTTGCCTCGCTTCGCCGCTCATTGCGCGCGACTACCAAAAAGCAGCTGAATCCAAAAGTTCTTGCCAAAGCTGTTGAACGAGCCTATTTATCGGCGTCCGGCCGGCTCTAGGCCATCAGCTTGTGCAACTCTTTGAGGGCTGCCTTATAGGCGTCACCCTGGTGTAGCTGGATCCTCCGGTATACCTCTGATCGTTCTGTGATCGCCTCAGCCAGATAGCGCACGGTGTTCTTGTTCTCGAAAACTTCTTTACCCAGGATCATCGTCACAATCCATGACGAAAGGTTGTCTGCGGGATAATGTACTCCTGCGAACACACGCCGGTCACCGATATCCACAGCGTATTGCTGTAATGCCTGCATGGATCCTGTACTTACGATTCGATTCGCCTGTAGCCACTTGTCGATTACGGTGCCCACTCCGATCATTCCTGCGATTCCATGTCCGCTAATCATCGAGGGAGAATGTGCACTCTCGGCGAAAAGATAGTGGTAGTTGGTGACGCCTTGTATATAGGCCATCTGGTAGGGGCGCGGTCTCTGCAAGAATCGCTTCAGTTGCTTGGCAGTGGAGGCGCTCTTCTTACCTATGCCTTCCCCAATGAATATCGGCACTTCAGCCATTCGATCTGCGGACAATGTAGCATCATAATCCGCGTGCATTCTGCCCAATCTGGAAGCATCTTCAAACTCGAAGTGGCGAAGGTGACTTTGAGGCACCGGGCCTCCTACAGGGCTTCTGACGGGTTTGTTGATCAAGGTCGGCGATTCACTTTGCATCTCGGCAAGGAGAGCCAGATCGGCT
>JBKJUN010000822.1:0-8658 GCA_046590555.1 Bryobacter sp.
GTTGGAATAGATGGATCGATAGGAACCGGGATTGTCTCGAACGCTGCGAGGAACGTTACGGACTTCATCTCCCTGGTTGAACATAAAACCCTTGACGCCGAGATAGCCGGAGAACAGGGTGAGAAGGAGGCCGTAGCCTCCATAGAGTTTAGTCATCGTCTTCGTCGTCCTCTGATGAAGAATTTGCGGCACCGCCAGATGGGTCAGACTCTGCCCAGCGTTTGCCTTCAAAACCGTAACGTCGAATCATGGCCCAGAGTGGCGGAATCAGGAGAAATGGCCAGACCACAAAATAGGGCCAGATGACAGAAACGTCGCGCAAAACCTTGATTTCATAGTTGACGCGCTTGCCACCCAAGATGGGCGAGGCAACACCCTTTTCCATGTCGGGTTCGACACGAAGGTAGTATTTGCCGCCGGGCACGTTGCCGATGCTAACCGAGTCTGCTTTGTCGCCTTCTACCCAATTGCCATCGGAATCGGTTCCCGAGTAAAAGCTGACTTCTTTGCCGAAATCATATGCAACGCCCGTTTGTTCGTTGATGAGGGCGAGGCCAAGATACATCCAGTCGTTCTGGAGATCGGTTTTGATCTGGACTTCGACGTTTTTTTCATCGCCCTTCATGTCGAAGGCAGGGGTGACAAAGCTGGGCTCGCCGGAGCCTGGTACGAAGTAAAACTGGGATTTGAAAACAGTGTCGCCCGAGGCCATGGAGGAAGTGATGATCATGGTCACCAACAGCAGGACGCTGAAGAACCCCATCAGTGCCCAGAGCGGCTTGGTGGAGCCGTGGGGGTTAGGCTGATTCGAATAGACGCCATCGACCGCTGGCGGAGAATCCTTGAGCTGGAAGTTGGCCCATACCTCTTTGCCAGTGATGTATTTTGCTTTGCTCCAGGTGGTTTCGTCTTTGTCGCTCTCTGAGGCGAGCGAATAGGGAGGATCGACGAAATCTCTGGCTGTCACTTTGTCGTTGAGTCTGACGCGCCAGGGGAATTCACCAAGGACAAAGGTTGTCGAGGGTGTTGAAGCCTGAAAGAGCTTGTACTTACGGTTTTCGTATTTCACGGCGGAGTGCCCCATCATGTCATCAGGGGAAGGCAGTGCAGTGACCGGAATGATATCGTTCCAGTGGCCAGCGTATTCGGTGAGGTAGCGAAAGCCGCGGAAGGGGTTGTAGAGGACATACTCATCCCAAGAGTATTGAGTGCCATCGGCCACGATGGAGCGGCGCTGAAAGCCGGTTACTTCGTAGGGCTGGCCATCAAATTTACCTCTGGTACCAAGGGGGATCTTGGGTGTGAATCGTTCTGTTTTCTTGCTGAATCGCCGGACAACCTGAACACGTTGGTCTGAAACATCGAGGAGCGAGAGGCAACTTGAACAAGTGGCACTCAGGCTGGAACCCATCGCACGCAACTCGACGGTGCTGCCGCAGTTGGGGCATTCGAGAGCGCGAATTTTTGGTTGGGGACGTTGTGCCGGCATGACTTACCAACCCTCGAACTGACGGAGGTTTTTGAGATTAAGATCGTCGAAACCGACACTGCGGCCAGAGAAGAGCATAGCAGGCTCTTCGGTAAAGTCGATGGTGAGGAAGCGGGCATCGGGAGTACGGAGGTCGACGAAGCGGCAGACGGTTTTGTCCCAGAACTGAAAAGGAAGTTCGCCTTCGACAGCACGGTATTTGGCATTGGTCACCGTGGTGACCGTATAAAAGTCGCCGTTAACGTCAACCATCGTGCCAGGATCGAGTTTGACTCCGTAGAGACTTTGTGGCCAGGGAATCAATTTGGTTACGGTGTACTGGAGCTGGGCATCGGAAAGCCAGCCAGATTCGCTGTTGCTGTAGACAATGTGCCATTCGTTCCAGCCGCCGTTTTCGTATTCGTAACATATGCGGCCCACAACGACGAAGGGTTTGTTTTCGAAGACGCCCTCGGTGCCGACCATGATCGGGCTGGGGTCGTTGGGATAGCTGGAGACTTCGCCTACTTTTTCAAGATCGACGTCAGTGCGAACAAGGATGCTGCTGCAGTATGGGCAGGTAGTCTGGACCGCCTGTGCGTAACGAAACACAACGGGGGCACCACACTGCGGACAATTTGAGGCAACCTGAGTCATGCGCTATAAGGTCTTTCCAGTTTACGTACAGTAACGGTGCCGGCGTCAAGGATAGATTTGAGAGCCGCTTTGAAATCATACTCCGGTCTGGGGCGGCAACAAAAAACATTGAGACAGATAGATTCAAATTCGGGGAAAGTGTGGCATGCGAGGTGGCTTTCGCTCAAGAGGAGCAGGCCAGTGATTCCGCCAGCCGTCGTTGGGGTTGGAGGGAACTGATGCCATTGGGCTGGAAGAACGGGATGAAGGTCCATTCCATCGACGAGGATATCGAAGAGTTGTTGGAGAGAGTCCAGGTGGGCAAGGCGCACGGGATTACACCCGTGCGCCTCGATCACCCATTCGCAACCAATCATCTTATGCTTCTGGTTGCTTGAAGCCACATTCAGTGCAGAACTTAGCTGCCTTGGCGATTTTGCCACCACAGTTCATACAAAACTTTGTGTCGCCAGCGATCGCAGCACCGATGCCAACGGCAGCGGCAACAACAGCCGGGGCAACAACAGCCGGGGCAACCGGAGGTGGGGCTTGCGGAGGAGGCGCTTGAGGCTGCATGGCCTGGTTGAAGGCACCAGCCATTTGGCTAGCCATGCCCATACCGGCAGTTAGACTGGCTCCGATACCGGCGAGGCCACCTTCGTTGGCGGCAGCGATCGGGATCGATTGCGCGGTCTTGTACTGAGTGTATTGGGCCATGTTGCCAATCATGTTCATACCGATGCGCTCGTCGAGCAGCTTTTGCAGTTCTTCGGGCAGGCTGAGGTTCTCGACGATCATCGTGTCGAGGGTGAGGCCAATGGCGGCAAAGTCTGGCTGTAGAGTCGCCATCATTGCCTTGCCCACTTCAATCTGGTTGGCGGCCATGTCGAGGAAGGGGATGCCGGACTGGGCAAAGGCGTCGGAGATGTGGGCAACGATCGAATTGCGGAGCTGACCTTCGATTTCAGCTACGCGATAAAGATCGCGGGTGCCTGAAATCTTGGCGTGGAAGGTGCGCGGATCGGATACGTGCCAGGAGTAAATTCCAAAGCAACGCAGGCGCACCATGCCAAAATCCTTGTCGCGGATTGTGACTGGCTGGGTGGTGCCCCAACGCTGGTTGATCTGGGTTCGAGCTGAGAAGAAGTAGACGTCGCTCTTGAAGGGCGACTGGAACATCTTGTCCCAGTTCCTGAGGTTGGTCAGGATCGGGAGTGTTTGTGTGCTCAAGGTGTGGAGCCCCGGGCCGAACACGTCGGCGACCTGCCCCTCATTGATGAAGGCGGCCATTTGGCTCTCCCTGACGGTTAACTTCGCACCGTTCTGGATTTCCATGTCCTGCATCGGGTAGCGATAGCTAAGGATGCCGTCTTCAGGTTCGACGTAGTTGATTACGTCAATAAATTGCTTGGCTGCAAAATTTTTTAAGTTGTCGAGGATACTCATTGAGCCTCCAGGGCTTCAATGATGATAACGGAAATTTTTGAAAAGTGTTCCCAAAATCGGACAGTGCTGAAACGGCTTACTTTTTGGCTGTTGCGGGCTAGCCTCCAAGCACAGCCCCAAATTATTTGTAACGGAGATAGGCCATGTATTTGAAGAGAGTTTTGCTGCTGTTGGCAGCTTCGGTTTTGGCTTGCGGCCAGATGACAATCGAACAAATGGTTGCCGATTTCACTTCGCTCATCCAGTTTTACGTACGGCAATTGGCTGAGGTAAATCCTGCGACGACCGCTCTTAAAGGCCTGGGACAAATAGTGCCGCTGTACAATCCACCGGTCGGATTGCGGTTGCGTTTGGGTGGTGCCCCGTCGTTTTCTCCCTCCAACACAACTTTGGCACTGGTGCAGGTCCGGGCCGAGATTACCGCTCTGCAAAATCTAACGGACGCGCTTGTGATTGACGAGATGCACAACCCAGGCTGAAGCATTTGTTATGGGCAGGAGTTGATGCGCTATCTATCGCCCGAGCCATTTACCGGCGTCGGCTGGTGGATTAATCCGACACAAGATTAGAGATCAAGTTTTGAGTTGCGCTACTTGAGCACACCGGCTACCGGTTAAGAGCGAGTAGCATTAAAGGGCTATTACGATATCCTGAGCGAAGCTTACAACAAGAGCTAAGAGTCAGGGGATTTTCTTCAACACCGGGATTGCTGAAGCGACTCTGCGGGTGACACAATAGTTGATCGTTCGGGAGCGACCGGTGCCATCGCCTTACGGGCTCACACGCTTCATCGAGAATGTCGGCGTAAGCCCGGACGTGGTGATTGACTTCACGATGCGGGAGAATCTGGTGACAAAAAGCAAGTCTTACGTCGACGCCTGGATCGAAGAAGTCAAGAAGCTGTTGCAATAGCTGCCACTATTTGGGTTTCACCCCAGCATCGGTGACGCAGCGAATGCCGATGTCGTTCGACTTAAACGCAGAAGGAATGCTGGCAAACTGGACGCTGACTTTCTGGTCGAGCGGCCTTGAGAAGCTGCCGCCGCGGATCTGGACCCAAAGGTCGTTTTCCGTTGGTGGCGGCTTCATCAGGCTGGCAAAATTCTTGATTGAAGGGGGGCTGGGCTTGATACGTTCATCGACCCATTCGAAGACGTTGCCAGCCAAATCCATGGCCTTGTAAATGCTATCGGAGTTGGTCCAACTGCCTACGGCTTGAGGACCTTTGGGGTTGGGCAATTTGGGGTTGTCAGCCACTACGGCGAGCTCTGGTAAATGTTCGTAGCCCCAGGGATAGGTTCGCCCCATACTTCCGCGAGCGGCTTTTTCCCACTCGACAGCGTAGGGAATTCGCTTGCCTGCCCAAGTGGCAAATTCGCGGGCGTCGTCGAATGAGACGTTTACCACCGGGAGCTGCTTCGATTCCTCATCGTCAGGAAATTTCACTGGCAGAGGCCAGCCGCGTTCCATAGCAAACTTCTTGTAGAGTTCATTGGTGACCTCATACTTGTCGATGTAGAAGGCCTTTTGGGCGCGCTTTTCGTTGTTTTCGCCGAAGAGAAAATCGCCCTCATTAACCAGTAGCATCTCTCCCGTTGATGTTTTCAACAGAGAGGGCAGTTCCACTACCGCAGCCGTCTGTCCCGCCTTCTTTTCTTCCCCCTTGTTGCCGGCACGAGGAATGAGATTGAAGACCAGCAGCAGAATGATCAGTCCCAAAGCAGCAGCGCCACCGATCCAGGCGATCTTGGGAATTTCAGCGCGCGGCCGGGTGAGTTGGGTGATCGTCTCGATATCACCTGTTTCCATCGTTTTGAGAACAGCTTCCAATTCTTGAATGATGCTGCCGAAATTTTCAGGACGCTTGGTTTGATCTTTCTCTGTGCAACGTTTGATCAGTTCGATCACACCGGTAGGGACGTTCGCCGCTACCAACGGAGCGGCCTCGAGGGGTTCGTTGAGGATCTTGAAGAAGACTTCGTGGACGTTCTCGGCGCTGAAGGGCTTAACACCGGTGAAGAGCTCAAACATGACAATGCCAAAGGCATAGATATCTGCACGGTCGCCGACGTCTTTGGACATCACCTGCTCAGGGGCCATGTAATATGGCGTGCCGAGGGTGTAGCCGGTGCGCGTGATCGAGAGGTCTTTGGTCTTGGCGATACCAAAATCCATGAGCTTTACTTCGCCGGTATCGCTCATGAAGACGTTGTCGGGCTTGAGATCCCGGTGAATGATTCCAAGGCCGTGGATGTGCTTCATGCCTCGGGCAAGCTGGACCAGTACCCGAAGTTTCTCAAGGATACCGGGCAATTGCGATTTTTGGATGGAGGCACGAAGGTCGTTGCCTTGCAGGTACTCCATCACCATGTAGGGCCGACCTTCGTGTTCTCCGAAATCGTAAACTCGAATGATGTTTTCGTGGGAGATTGCGCCGGCGGTTTGGGCTTCACGCAAGAAGCGCTTTTTGGTATCTTCGTCGAGCATGCCGCTGTCAGTCAGAATCTTGACCACGACAATGCGGTTAATCAGAGTGTCACGCGCCTTATAAACGTGCGACATGCCTCCGCCAAGAAATTGTTCGAATTTATACTTGCCTAGCTGCTGTTGTTGCATCAATTGCCAGAGCGGGCCACGTTGCTAGTGCACTGCAAACCGGCCAAGTAACCTTTCCGGAAGAGCGGAATGGCCATATCGAGATCGAGCGTCATCGACAGTGGCTTGCCTTGATCATCGGTCATGACCTTCGTCCCAGAGCGCTGATACCAAAGCACGGTGTGCGATGTAGCCGAGTTCTGATTCCAGCGTTCAGCATCGTTGAACCACTGAAACACACCCAGCGGCCCGTCGAAACTTACGGTGCCACCGCCGACGATGGTGGTGCGGACTCCAACGCCCTGTCCATTCCAGACGAAGGCCTTGGCGGCTGAAGAAGCGTTTTTGAATTCTGCGCTCTGGCCATCGATCGACAGCTTTACTTCGCGCTTCATTTCTGGATTCAGCTTTACCGAGTATTTAAAGTTGGAGCTTGGATTCATTCCATAAGCTGATGCAGTGACGGCTGCGAAGCGATTGAAAGCTGCAACGAAGGTAGGAGTGAGCGCCATCGATTGTGTTGGAATGGCACGATAATCGCCGCCCTGATTGACCAGCATCGGCTTGAGCTTGGAATCATAGAAGGTCCAGAGAGCTCCAGTCTGAGGCGCGAAGATGGAATTAAATTCCGTGATCGTAGCCTGATTCTTGGCATTCGGATTGAAGGGATACTTCGAGATCAGATCGCTGAACTGTTTGCAGAAGCCGGCACCAGCGCCATTCATTTCAGCTGGTCCCAAGCCGCGGAGGAAGCCTTCGACATAGGTAATGGGATCTTCCATAATCTTCAGCACCTGAGCATCGACTTTGTCGAGAGGATCGGGACGGAATTTCTGGGCCACATTGCGGGCGGTGAGCTTTGTAGTGGTGGCCTGATTGAGGCTCTGGGCAGCGGCTGGGTCTTGTGCGGCCTGACTGGCGGGCATGCCGGCGATCATTTCAATCGAACCCTGCAATTGCAGAAGCCCACCCATATAGGGCTGATTCTCACCACCGATCAACTGACCGGCACTTGCCGGTGCGACCAGCAACTGGGTGGGCTGAAATTGTTCGGAGATAGTCTTTTCGGCGACATCGGTATGTTTTGAGGCCAGAAAGACTGCGGCCAGAAGGGGACTCTGATTGCTGGAATGGAGCTTCAACTTTTCTGAGGCATCTCTGAGTGTGGCGTAGCGCAGGACTGTAACGCTCTTGAGATATGCCTTCCACTGATCCGAGTAGTCTTTGTAGTAGCGTGTGCGGAGTCGCTGTTCGAGTTCACTCAAGTTGACGCTCATTTTCACTTCTTCTCCGAGAACCCAGGCTTCGCCACCGAAGTACTTGGGGAGGTTCTTGAAGGCGGCTTGCATCCAGGCGAAGCCTTCCTTCGAGAAGGAGCCCTGCACTTCTTTGTCTACCTTGACGGCCTTGTAGCCGTCGGGATACAGCTTGTTGTAATTGATGGTTGGGTTGGCACGGTTGGCCTCTGCGAGGATCGCGTTATAGAGCCGTTCGTCGCCTGAGAACTGCTTGAGGAAAAGACGGGTACGATCGACTGTAACGGCATAGTTCTCACGCGAGAAGGGATTTGATTCCTTTAGCTCTTCGGCATAGAAATCGAATTGCTTTCCGATCAGGCCGTAGCGCTGTGGCTCCACCTGCTTGACACCCTGCCAATACTTCATCAAGACGGGAGTCAGGAAGGTTTTTGTGCTTTTATCAGGATTGGACGTGGTGATCAGATAGGCCTTGAGGGCGTTGTAGCTGGTCATGTAATCGTCCTGAGGGGTTGGGGCCTGAGGCAAGCGCTTCATGTAGTCGAGAACGGCAGTCTGAGTCTCACCGAACATGATATTCCGGAAGCTCTCGAAGTAGAGTTTGCGTGAGGTGGGCAAGAGGGTGTCGCCCGTGTAGAGCCCCCAGCGCATCATTAGCGGAGCGCCTTCTTTTTGGTAGCCACGCAGCCGCTCCAGCACTCCGCGCAAGCGGTCGAGCTTGTTCAAGCTTTCGAGTGTGGGAACTTCACCCTGAGCAACCTGCACGCCGCGCAAGGCTTTGGCAGCTTCAGCGAGTTCTGATTCGAGCGCACGGTTGTTGAAGTAACTCCAGGTAAAGAGTCCGGCAGCGATCAGACCGAGAGCGCCTGCGACGCCAAGCAGAAGGCGCCGGGTACCGTCGGTTCTAGTGCTGACACTGGAGGCACCGAGAGCAGCTTTGTCGTTGAGGAGGACTTCGCTGAAGAATCGGGTGATGAAGAGCCACTGCGGCATGCGGCGCTGAGTACCGGCTGCATCCGAGACCAGAACGGGGCGGACGCCCGAGAAGTAGAAGCCACGCACAAAGGGCGAGACCGCGATCTGGCTGGGGCGGCAGATATCGACCAGGAAAGTGGTAACAGCCTGTCTCAGCTTGCGGAACTCACGGGGAAATTCGTAGACCGGAGGGCGACCCTGCTGATTGGCATCGCGCTCCTGTAAGGGAACGCGGCGTTCGGCGAGGCTGCGGAAAAGTTCTTCCATCAAGTCGCCAAAGCG
>JBKJUN010000016.1:0-3207 GCA_046590555.1 Bryobacter sp.
CGAAGTTGTGCGGGGCTGATGCGGGTGCGAAGGTTGTCATTACCGGGCGCAATTCGGATCGGGTACGAGCGTTTGCGAAGTTGTGCGGAGCCGAGGCAGTGGCGAAGGAGCACTTAAACGGGCGCAAGTTTGATGCGCTGGTTCATGCAACTCCTATCGGGATGTGGCCGCATACGAAGGAATGTTTCTTTGATGGTGCGCTGCCGGCGGACGTTGTTTTCGATATGGTTTACAACCCGCTTGAGACAGAATTGTTGAAGCGGGCGAAGGCGCAAGGGTGTGGAGTGATTCAGGGCCTTGAGATGTTTCTTGCACAGGCGGCTCAGCAATTTGAGATCTGGACTGGTGAGACTGCACCAACGAGTGTGATGGAGAAGGCGGCACTGGAGGCGTTACTGAAATGAAGCGTCGAGAGATGTTGATCGCGGCGATCGCTGTGGCTCCGCTAAAGGTAGAAGCGCAGGAAGAAGATCTGGTGGCTTTGGCGCGCAAGTCGATGAAGACGAATCGCGAGGCGATAGACAAGGTGAAGTTGCCGATGGCGACCGAGCCGGCATTTAGTTTTAAGGCTTAAGAAATATGGCGATTGCGGGTGATGACGTTTTCTTTGCTTCTGCCGCCGAGTTAAATGCGGGCTGGCGGAAGGGTGACTATTCGTGCGAGGAATTGACGAAGGCCTTTGTCGATCGACTCGAAAGGTTGGGGGCCTCTCACAATGCTCTGGCGTTGAGCTTGCGTGGTGAGGCGCTCAAGAAGGCCAAGGATGTCGATGGGGAGCGCAAGCGGGAGCGCTTTCGTGGCCGCTTACAGGGTGTGCCTTTTGGGGCCAAGGATTTGCTGGCGTGGCCGAAGCATCCGACAACCTGGGGCGCGAAGCCTTATGCCGATCAGGTGTTTGAGCAGCCAGCGACGGTGCTCAAGAAGCTCGATGCAAATGGCGCGGTGTTGGTGGGGAAGCTCGCCATGATTCAGCTTGCGGGTGGTGGTGGCTACCGTTATCCGAAGGCTTCGCTTACCGGGCCTTGTTTGAATCCCTGGGATAAGAGCAAATGGGCGGGTGGGTCGTCGAGCGGGAGCGGTGCGGCTGTTGCGGGTGGGATGGTTGGCTTTGCGTTGGGAAGCGAGACGAGCGGGAGTATTCTGACGCCGGCCGCGTTTTGCGGCGTGACTGGATTGCGACCTACCTATGGACTGGTGAGCCGTGCGGGGGCGATGGCGCTGAGCTGGACGCTTGACAAGGTCGGGCCTCTCGCCAGGACTGCTGAGGATTGCGGAATTATTCTTGAGGCGATTTCGGGTGGGGACTCGGCTGACCCGATGAGTGCTGGCAAGGGGTTTTACTATTCACCGAAAGTTGCCCGTCCCATGAAGGAATACACGGTTGGATACGCGAAGGTGGACTGGGAGGAATGGGCGGAGCCTGAGACCCGGCAAGCCTTTGCGGCGACCCTTGATGTATTTCGTGGCTTGGGTGTGAAGTTGAAAGAAGTCGAGCTGCCCGATTATCCTTATGGGCCGCTAGTGAGCACGATCAGTCAGGGAGAGGCTTCGAGTATTTTTGAGGAGTTGGTTTCCAGTGGCAAGGTGGATCAACTTGCCGATGTCAAGCAGGCTTCTGGGCTGAAGGCTGCCGCTGAGTTATCAGCCAGAGAGTATCTGAAGGCGATGCGTGTGCGGAGTTTGCTGCAGGTTGCCTTTCAAGAGTTCTTCTATGAGCTGGATATGGTGATTACTCCTACGCGGACGGGTGTGGCTAGCGGGATAGATGTGGCTCTCGATGCACCGCGTGCTTCGGTGCCTGCAGATCGCAAGCGCGGGATGAGCGGGCATGTGCCAGCCGGGAATCTGGCTGGGCTGCCAGCGCTATCGATGCCTTGCGGGTTGGTGGGTGGATTGCCGATTGGCGTGACCTTGATGGGGCGGGCGTTTACGGAGAATGCGCTGCTGTCGGTTGGTCAGCAGTTTCAGCAGAAGACGGAGTGGCACAAGAAGCGGCCTGGGGTTTAGCAGAAGGCTTGGGATGTACACCTTCAGCTCATCCAAGCTTTGAGATACGAATGCGGTGATGAGATTTACCATTGAGCTGGATCAAACCTCATCCTCTATGGGGATTCCAAGCAAGACGAGATTCTACTGGATCGGGTCGCTCACTCCGAATTGCCCCCTGATTCAGCCAATACAACCTTCGACATCGCCGATTGAGCTCTTGGCCTTCAACCAAAGCGAGACGCGTATTCGCTGCCTTGCAACGGATCGGTTGGAGTCACGACTGTACCGTTGGCTCCCACAAGATTAAGAAGAAAACGGGTCTTCTACCTAATTCGGAATCATCCGGAAAGTCCTCTTCGCCAAGCAAAGACGGGCACGCTCGAATCGAGAACGAACGCCATTGGGCGGCGGCGCGACCAGCGCAGGAGCCACTGTCCCGAGCGGAGTTCAGTTAGCAGATTGCACGGTGCTTTGGCATAGAGAATCTGGCGCTGGACGCAGCTCGGGCATTAGTTATTTGTTATCGATCATGCAGGATGTCAAAGAGCTGGCCCGGCGTTGTTTTGGACTGTCCCGGGCGGTGGGTTGAGGGTGATAGTTGGACGCTGATTTAGACAGCGAAGGATAAACGGTCGCGGATGGATTTGGTTTCGTTACTGAATTTTTTGTCGCGCATTGCATAGAAGCGGCTCAAGATTCGATGGAAGAGATTGCAGAGGCGGAGTTCGTAGACCTCCATACGGGCAAGCGAGGGTGTCTGTTGATCTATCCGTTCGAAGGCCATGGCGGAGACTTCCGCAGGGGTAGGCCGCGGCTCCGGTTGACGAACGCACTCCTGCACGACTGTATCAATTACGGCGTTGATACGAAGCTGGATCATCTGAGTGATGCGACGGCGGCGCCAGGCAATCGCGATCATTTGTTCGACGAGTTCGAGCTCAGAAGGTGTGGACGGTTGAAATTCTTCGACAAAGCTGGCCGAGACATTTTCGATGACTTGGGGGTCTTCGGTTGAGAGGAGGAATTTGTCGCTGTAGATGCCGAGTTTCATAGCATTGAGGCAGGATTTGAATTTGCCTTCGAGGGTTTTGGGGCCGGTACACTTTTTGGCATTGGTGCGGTTAGCGGCGAGGGCGGCGTCGGACATGGTTTTCTTGCGTGGCTGCGATTCTACGTTTGATTCTGTGTTTGATTCTACGTTCGAGGCCACGGTTGATG
>JBKJUN010000365.1:0-3825 GCA_046590555.1 Bryobacter sp.
GGTTGAGAAACTTGAAGCTGCCTATGTTGGGATTGAGGAAGAAATTATTCTGCCATGCCACAGACCCCGGAGTGCTTGTATTTGGCACCGGATAAAGCTTCATGACATTAGCCGCGATGGGTGAAATCCGATTCGTGGGAATAACATTGCCCGGGAAAACGGAGCGGATCCAGTTGTTGCCCTCAAATCGGCCGGTGAGTGGATCGAAGATTGTGAAGGGCGCGCCATTGTTATCAAATGTTTTTGAAAAATCACCGCGACGCTGGTCGACCGAAGGTACGGAAGAAATCGATTCTGATGGATAGTAGGTAGCTTCGCGGTACTTCTCAAGGGCGAAAAAGAAAAAGGTTCTATCTTTACCGCTATAAACGCGAGGTATGGAAATCGGGCCGCCAATGGTGAATCCGTACTGGTCGAGCGCGTTGCCTTGCCTTTCGGCGCTCTTCGAGTTATTAGCAAACGTATTTGCATTCAGCGAAGTTCGCTTCAGGAACTCGTAAGCCGAGCCGTGAAACTTGTTTGTTCCGCTGCGGATCGAAACGTTGATCACGCCACCACCGGTGCGGCCGTACTGAGCATCATAGGCCCCTGTCATCACTTTGAACTCTTGCACTGCATCGACCGAGGGAACATAAGCAACATTGTTCACACCGTTGTAGACGGCGTTATTGGGAGCGCCATCGAGCAGGAACTCATTATTGGTGCCACGGCCGCCATTGATCGACCAGGACGAAATTCCGGAATTGGAAAACGGGTTCAGATGCTGCGTGCCGGATGTATGAACGATGCCTGGGGTAAGGGCAGAAAGCATCATGGGATTGCGGATGTTCAGAGGCAGGTCGGCGACTGTTTTGTTATCGATGACGAGGCCACGGTCGGACTTGTCGGCATCAAGGAGGGGAGCTTCTCCGCTGACTGTAACACTGTCGGCCAATTGGCCAATCTGGAGAACCACATCGATAACTGCGGATTGGCCGACATTCAACTGGATCGAATCACGAATGAAGCTCTTGAACCCATCCTTCTCAGAACTCAGTCGATAGGACCCCGGATTGAGAAACAGGAAGCGGTACTGGCCATTGGCATTCGTTATCGCCTCGAAGCCCACCGATGTTTCCCGGTTGACCAGCCGAATACGGACATCGGGGATGATCGCTCCAGTAGCATCGGAAATTGTACCGCTTAAGCCCGCACGAGTTTCCTGACTGAAGAGAGCGGGCGGCGAAAGCAGAACCAACGCGGCCACAAATCCTGAAAAAGACCAAGCCCTGAGTTTGTTCATAAACAACGTTTCCTTAAATATTTGTGAATTTATCACGGAGCGATAGTGATAACTCAAATGTTTTTACTCGAAGCGTTAAGTGGCTGCGGCATTCGCGGCCCTAACGAACGGATCGCGTACTGGCTGGCCCGGTTTCCAGAACTGTTGAAATACCGGCGGCTTCCATTATTTTTCGAAATGAGGCTGCCGTTGGGGGCGAGAGCCGAAAGTTGCCCGTGCGGTGCACCCCTTCGGCAATGCGCAGTGGCGTCCAGCCCATTTTGTTTTTACGATTCCAGATTTCGGCCTTAGCGCCTTGATCCGCGAGGAAGCGTACCACTTCAGGAAGGTGCTTGTAGGCAGCACCATGCATTGCGGTTTCGCCCTTTGAGTCGACGGCATTTATATCGTTGCCGAGCTCCAGCGCGGCACGAACTGCCTGCACTACTTCTTCCTCTGAACCGGCATCTTCGCCAGGTGACCTGGTGCCCACGCCTGCGGCGACGATTAAAGGCGTTGTCTGATCTTCGTTGGGGAGACGGGAGTCCGCACCCAAAGATGCAAGCAAGCGCATATACTCGGCGTCCCCGCAGCGGGCGGCCATCAAAAAGGGCGTTGCGCCAATGGTATTTAAGCTGCTTAAACCCGCATTGCTTCTGACAGTCATTCTTGCGTTCAGGTTTGCGCCCTTTGCTGCAAACTTCCGAATAAGACTAAGGCTGTCCATGCTTCCCGAGCCTGAAGGCGCGGGGTCGTTACTACCGGTTCCCGGCTTTCTCACCCAGGTCATGGTGTGAAGAGGAGTCCAGCCGGGCTCTTCAGCATTGGGATTGGCTCCAGCGTCCAGTAGCGCAGCGGCAAGCTCAAAATGGGCGTTAGCCACAGCAAGGTGAAGGGCGCTCAAACCGGCCTTCACTCTCGTTGGTTCTGTTGTGCTCGCGCCAGCTTGGCGGCGGTTACGGGCGGGCAGGGAGTCATTTACACTTACTCCGGCCTTCAGTAGCGTCTGAACAACCGCCAATTTACCTTCGCGCACCGCAAAGAGGAAGGGGGTGAAGCCGCCTTTCGACCGGGCATCGATTGCGGCACCAAATTCTAAAAGAAGTTCCACAACGGCAAAATGGCCTTCGGCAGCAGCCCACATGAGGGCAGTCTGTCCGCGCCAGGCTTCAACACGATTCACTTCGGCGCCCCGCACCAGCAGCAGTCGAACAGCTTCTTTTCCGCCCGTCCTTGCGGCAGTCATAAGAACGGTTTCACCCTCTGGGCTTACGCTGTTTGGGTCGGCACCGGCGTCAAGCAGTAAGGCGATCATTGGCTCGCTGCCATTTGTGCAAGCCAAAAACAATGGTGTTGCCCCGTGAGTATTGGTGGCATTGGCCTTGGCACCAGCCTTGACAAGTGCCGAGGCAATGGTGATTTCGTTAAGTTCGGCAGCCCAGTGCAGCGCGGTAGCACCCTGGGCATCGGCAGAGTGTACATCGACCTTCTTTTGCAGAAGGCTACGCACCGCAGCGACATCCCTCGTTTTGGCCGCAACTACGAGCGGACTGTCCGTGCCCGCGACAAGCAAAGGCGTAGAGAAGCTTAAGAGGACAAGCCAGGAATAGCTGTTAAATCGGCAAAGTGTCATGCGTCCACCCGGAGCGGAGCGGGCTTGAGCATCTCACTTATCTTTCCTTCGCTGTCGGCAAAGGAATCGAGATGAACGCCAACCTTGTCGAGCAACGTCAAGTGCAGGTTGGCAAGAGGCGTGGGCTGGTTGTACCTGATATGGTAGCCGCCTTTGACATTGCCCGCTGCTCCGCCGGCGACTACGATTGGCAGATTGACGTGATCGTGGACGTCGGGATTGCCCATGCCGCTGCCACAAAGAAACAGTGAGTTGTCGAGAAGGGTGCCATTGCCTTCTTTGGTTTCCTTCAATTTCTGCAGGAAATAAGCAAACAACGAAATATGGTAAGCGTTGATTTTAGCCACGCGCGCCATCTTTTCGGGATCTCCTGAATGATGGGTGAGCGGGTGGTGCGGGTCGGTTACGCCGGCTTCCGGATAGACTCGCGTACTCGCCTCACGGGCAAGCTGGAATGAAATGACGCGGGTCACGTCGCCTCGAAGGGCAAGCACTTGCAAATCAAACATGAGCTTGGCATGTTCACCGTAAGATGCGGGGACGCCAATCGGCCGGTCAAGATCCGGCATTTCAGAATCTGTCGTTTGCTTCTCGGCTTTTTGAATGCGGCGCTCCACCTCGCGCACCGAATCGAGATATTCGTTTACCTTGACGCGGTCACCAGCGCCTAGCTGTCTTTGTAAACGCGCGATGTCTGAGGAAACCCAATCGAGAATGCTTGCGTTCTTACGCATTTCCGCGCGCCGCTCAGACGCACTCCCACCATCTCCGAAGAGACGTTCAAAGACTAGACGAGGATGCGCTTCGGCAGGCAGTGGAGTAGTTGGCGAAGACCAGGAAAGATTGTTTTGATAAACGCAGGCAAAGCCGTTGTCGCAGTTGCCGACCGTTGTAAGCAGATCCATCGCAAGCTCCATCGAGGGCAGCGGTG
>JBKJUN010000494.1:0-2576 GCA_046590555.1 Bryobacter sp.
ATCGAGTTGATCCTCAACCTCCCTAGACCGATCGGGACCATCGCCGACGCCGGTGTAGGCTCCGGGGCGATCTGCGTCACCCTCGCCGCCGAACTCCGGCAACCCATCATCGGTCTCGACAAAAGCCCCATGGCCCTCGCAGTAGCTGCAGAAAACGCCAAGCGCCACAACGCAATCGTGAATCTGATCCAGTCAGACTGGCTCAGTGCACTAAGCCCAAAGTCCCTCGATCTACTAGTCTCAAACCCGCCGTACATTGCGCTAACAGACAAGCCAACACTACAGCGGGAAGTCCGTGACCACGAACCAGAGCTAGCCCTCTTCGCCGGCAACGACGGCCAGGAAGCCTACCGAATCCTCGAACATCAAGCGCGAGAAGTCCTAAAGCCAGGAGGCCGCATAGTACTCGAGATCGGCAACCTCACCACGCGAGAGATCTTCAACAACTGGCAAGATATCCAGATCCAAAACGACCTCGCCGGCCGTCCCTGTCTGCTCACTGCCGTCCTCGCCCAAGACCCCAGCTTTGCGAGGGCAAAATAGATGCCCCAGCCAACCAATGCACCAATTGGCTCCACAAGCCTTTTGGCGAATATATCAACTGCTCTTCAGCTTCAGTTATGCTTAGCTCAGGGAACATCCTATGTCTACAAACTCAACACTCGTCGCATTTCCCGCCGAGTTAATTGCCGAACTCGAAGCAATAGCAGGAATTGGAAAGTCTCAAGCGCTTCTAATCGAAATTGCCAAGCGTCGGATTATGCTCCACCGCCAGGCTCAAGCTCTCAAGGACGTAGCTGGATCTTGGAAGGCCGAAGACCACCCAGAATTGGCGAATGGAGCTTACGCTTATATTCGATCTATCCGCGAAGAACAGCCTCGCCAGGTCAGTTCCTAGAAGTAGCGAAAGGCTTCCCGCTTGTTTACCGTATTGCTCGACTCGAACATCATTATCGATGCCATCAATGGTCGTGCAAGCCGTTTTGTTCAACTTCAAGCTCTGGTGAATCAAGAAGCCTCTTTGGCTTGCACTTCAATCAACATAACCGAAATCTATATGGGGATGTTGCCCGCAGAAGCTTCCCTTACGGGCCGTTTCATAGATTCGCTCGAGTTTTATGCTGTCACTCCAGATGCTGCAAAACTTGCCGGAGAATTGTTTTCGACCCGGCGAAAATGCGGCCAAACACTGGCGCTTACCGATCTCACCATTGCTGCGGTTTGCATCGTCAACGGATTGCAGCTTTTTACCGAGAACAAAAAGCACTTCCCCATGCCGGAACTCCAGATTTATTCGCCCACCCCCTAAGGGGTGCCGCATGAAAACCATCTTCCACATCGACATGGACGCCTTCTTCGTCTCCGTCGAAGAACTCCTCGACCCCTCTCTCAAAGGCAAACCCGTTATCGTCGGCGGCAAAGGCACCGAGCGCGGCGTCGTCTCCGCCGCCAGCTACGAAGCCCGCAAATACGGCATCCATTCCGCCATGCCGCTCCGCACCGCGCACCAGCTCTGCCCCCACGCCATCTTCCTTGATGGCCACATGCACCTCTACAAGGAATACTCAGACAAAGTCGAAACCGTCCTTCGTTCCTTCACTCCCCTCGTCGACATGGCCAGCATCGACGAAGCTTATATGGACATGACCGGCTGCGAACGCCTCTGGGGCCCACCCCTCCAGGCAGCCCATCGGCTCCACGAAGCCATCACCGCCAAAACTAATCTCAACTCCTCCATCGGCATCTCCACCAGCCGTCTGGTCTCGAAGATCGCCTCAGACCAGGCCAAGCGCAACGGCATCCTCTGGATCGTCCCCGGCACCGAAGCGAACTGGCTAGCCCCCCTCGAAGTCAAACGCATCCCCGGCGTCGGTAAAGTTACAGAAAAACAACTCGCCACTATCGGCATCAAACGCATCGGCCACCTCGCCCAACTCGACGAACGATTCCTCCTCGACCGCTTCGGCAAATGGGGACTCGCCCTCGTCGGCAAAGCCAAGGGCAAAGACGCCGGCGGCTGGTTCGACTCTGAAATTGGCTCAAACGACGACCCCAAATCCATATCTCACGAACACACCTTCACCGAAGACACAGCCGATTACAAACTCCTCCGCGCCACCCTCGTCCGTCTCTGCGAGAAGGTAATGAAGCGCCTCCGCGACCACGGCTTCCATGCCCGCACCGTCCAGCTCAAGCTCCGCTTTGAAGGCTTCGAAACCATCACCAGAGCCAAGTCCCTCGGCGACCCCACCGACATTGATCGAGACGTCGTCGAAGCCATCCTCAACCTCTTTGACACCAACTGGCCCAAGGGCCGCAAAGTCAGACTCCTCGGCTTTCAAGTCTCTCAATTCACCGATCAGGCTCCCCAGCCCAGCCTCCTCACTGGCGAAGCTGACAGCAAGTGGCGCGCTGCCCTCAAAGCCACAGACAAACTAAAAGACAAATACGGCGAAGGCACCCTCCACCTCGGCGGAGCCCTCAAAGGCGTTTACAAAGACCGCGTCCACGAAGCGGCACCCAAAGACCCGATCAAGAAACCCAATCAATGAACTACGCCACGCCCTCGATGGTCC
>JBKJUN010000607.1:0-5970 GCA_046590555.1 Bryobacter sp.
AGATGTCGGCGATGTCCAGCCAGCGCTGGCTCCTCACCCTATCCAATGGACAGGAATTCGTAGTCTCCAAGCGCCAGGCCCACTCCGTCGAAGGCGTTCTCAACTGGTAAACTCAAATCAAAATATGGACCTCAAGCTGCAAGATGCACTCAGCCGTCTCAGAGCCAGCGAGCCGCAGCTCCGCAGGCTAGGGGCGAACCACGTCTCCATCTTCGGCTCAGTGGCCAGAGGCGAATCGAACACAAAAAGCGACATCGACATACTTGTGGAACTGGACGAAACTCAGCCACTTGGCATTTTCGAGTATTCGAGACTCCGTATCTATCTCAATGAAATACTAGACGGCTCCGCCGACGTGGTGAATGCACGCACCCTGAAGCCCCTGCTAAGAGGCGGCATTGAGCGGGATGCCGTGAATGCCTTCTAACAATCCTGCACAGCGACTATTCGATATCATCGAAAATCTCGATGCGATCGATGAGTTCACCACAGGCTTTGACCTGGAGACCTTCAGCAAAGACCGCAAGACGGTTTACGCTGTTGTCCGCGCATTGGAAATCGTCTCAGAAGCCTCCCGCCGCCTGCCTGTCGAATTGCAGCAACGACGCCCTGAAATTGACTGGATCGCCGTGGCGGCATCGGGCAATGTATTCCGCCATGAGTACGATGCCGTTGACGAATCCATCATCTGGCACACTGTGAGCCAACACTTGGTTCAATTACGGAAGGTGATCCAGCAAGAGCTGGATACTCTAGCTAGGGCAAACATCAGGTAGCATCACTAAGTGGCCGCCTCCACCTACAAAGTCTTCCTAAGCCACAGCAGCAAAGACAAAGAATTCGTACGCGAACTCTACCGCCGCCTCACCCGCGACGGAGTCTCCTGCTTCCTTGACGAGAAATCGATTGGCTGGGGTGACAATTGGGTACGCGCCCTCGAACGTGCCGTCGACGAATGCGAATCCATCGTCTTTGTCCTCTCCCCCGATTTCTGCGATTCGAAATGGGTAGAAGTAGAGCGCACCTCTTCCATGGCTGACGACCCCGCCGCCCTCAAGCGCAAGGTGCTCCCGCTTAAGCTCATAGCCTGTTCGCACCTGCCCACCTTTCCACGCTTCCTCAGACAAGCACAAACTATCGACGTCACAACCCCCGCAAACTTCGAAACAAACTACGAACAAATCTGCCGCGGCCTCGGCGGCGTCCCCCAAACCCACCTCGACCAGCCAGACCGCACCACCCTCCCGCCTGTGCTGCCCCTCCCGGCCCGCCACCGCATGCCCTACCGTTCCCTTGGCGACAAGTTCATCGGCCGCGTCGAGCCACTCTGGCAAATCCGCGACGCCTTCCAAAGCAACAAGACAGCCCTCATCCAGGGCACAGGCGTCCTGGTCGGCACCGGCGGCCTCGGCAAAACCCAACTCGCAATCGAATACGTCCACCGCTTCGGCGCCGGCTACCCAGGCGGAGTCTATTGGGTCGATGCCGATCAAGGCCTCACTACCCTCATCACGCAAATCAGCACCGCCGCCAAAATCGACATCGACACCCGCGCCCCAGAGCCGCACCAGCTAGCCGACGTCTGGCAGCAGCTAAACGCCCAGGCCCAGGCATGCCTCATCGTTCTCGACAACTTCCCAGAGACCGGCCCCCTCCAGCCCTATCTCCCCGTCGTCAGCCGCGCCCACACCCTCATCACCACGCGCCGCACAGACCTGCAGCATCCATCCATCCCACTCCTCAAGTTCACCCCTGCAGAATCCCTCGCCCTCCTCAATGCCGGCCAACGCCAATTCGGTACAGAGGCTCAACCTCTCCTCGAACGCCTCGGCGGCCTCCCTCTCGCCATTGAGCTAGCCAAGGGCTTTCTCAACTACCGCCCAGATCTCACCATCGATCAAGTCCTCACCGAATTGAATCAAACCGGCGAGATCGAGCTGCTAAAGCGCTTTGCCGCCGACTACCGGGATCAACTCCCCTCAGGTCATGAGCTGGACGTCGCCAAGACCTTTGAGCTGAGTTGGAACATCGCCTTACCCCAAGACAAAGCCATCGTGCGGGTGATCGGCGAGCTAGCCCCCGTAGCCGTCCCGCGCTCCCTCCTCCGCGAGATCCTCAACCTGCCCAATCCAAAAGGCCTCGACGACCCGCTCGCCATCAGCCTCGCCGAGCTACAACGTCTCTCGCTGGTCGAGCTGGACGATGCGCAAAACCCCCTGGCCCATCGCCTCATCCAGGCCTTCGCCCGCCACCGCAACAGCATAGACAATACCTCACCCCTCGAATCCTGCGCCACCACGCTCAGAGATCAATTCCTCCAACACTTCAAGAGTCCAGACGCGCCAACCATGCACGCCCTCGAAGCTCTGCTGCCCCATGCCGAGCACCTCTTCACCACAGCAAGCCTCGCCCCAGATTTGGCCATCAGCCTCGCCAGCGGCATCGCTGCCCACCACCAAGCCTTCGGTCGCTACCAGGCCTCCAAACTCTTTAGCCACGCCGCCCTCAATCTGGCCCAGCAGAGTTACGCCCCCGGCCACCCCACGATCGCGATCCGTCAATCGAACTTGGCTCTGGTGCTGCAGGAACTTGGGGAACTGGGCGAAGCGCGAGACCTGCTGCGTTCGGCGCTGGCTTCGGATGAGCACAGCTACGCCGCCGGCCACCCCTCGATCGCGAGAAGTCAATCGAACTTGGCGACGGTGCTGCAGGATCTTGGGGAACTGGGCGAAGCGCGAGACCTGCTGCGTTCAGCGCTGGCTTCGGCTGAGCAGAGCTACGCCCCCGGACACCCCTCGATCGCGATTGGTCAATCGAACTTGGCGACGGTGCTGCAGGAACTTGGGGAACTGGGCGAAGCGCGAGACCTGCTGCGTTCAGCGCTGGCTTCGAATGAGAAGAGCTACGCCCCCGGACACCCCTCGATCGCGATTGGTAAATCGAACTTGGCAATGGTACTGAAGGATCTTGGGGAACTGGGCGAAGCGCGAGACCTGCTTCGTTCTGCGCTGGCTTCGAATGAGCAGAGCTACGCCCCCGGCCACCCTTCGATCGCGACGTGTCAATCGAACTTGGCGATGGTGCTGAAGGATCTTGGGGAAATGGGCGAAGCGCGAGATCTGCTGCGTTCTGCGCTCGCTTCGAATGAGAAGAGCTACGCTCCCGGCCACCCATTGATCGCGATCAGCCATTCGAACTTGGCGACGGTGCTTCAGGATCTTGGGGAACTGGGGGAAGCGCGAGACCTACTGCGATCTGCGCTGGCTTCAGATGAGCAGAGCTACGCCCCCGGCCACCCCACGATCGCGACACGTCAATCGAACTTGGCGCTGGTGCTGCTGGATCTTGGGGAACTGGGCGAAGCGCGAGACCTGCTGAACCGGGCCTATCAGTCTCTCCTGCATCTCTTCGGCGAAGATCACCCCAACACGAAATCCGTCAAGCGCAACCTCGACTCCCTCAGAGGCTGATCACCTTTCAACCCCCAAGCAGCCGCGAAGGCTCCTTACTTAAAGCTTCTTCCCACCCACCGTCAGCGCCACAATCCCAATCGCGGGTGGCCCCTCCGCCGGGCAACTCCCCTTCACTCCCCGCTTCACACTCACCACCCCATTCACAAACTCAATCGTCTTAAACGTCCGCAACCCCGAAAGATAATGATCCAGCCGCTTCCCCAAGTCCTCCTCCCATACCCGGCAAAACACCCGCTTCTCCTCACCGCAACTCAGCTCCACCAAATCCTTCTGCGCACTCAAGATCAGCACCTTCGCCCGCACCCCACTCAACACCTTCCCGGGCACCAGTGCATCCAGATCGGCACATTTCACCTCAGCCCCATAAAGCGCTGACGCAAGCAGCAAGAACAGAACCCAAATCATGCCGCCACACTCACTCTCTTCAGCCGCCCATAAGCCACCACCAGCACCAGGCCACTCAACACCAACATCCCGGCCAGCACCACCCCCACGCGTCCCAGAATCTCCCCATCGGTCTCTTCCCTGTACCCATAAACAGGAAATCCGGCCATATCCTTTGAGCCCAGCTTCACCTTGCCAAACACCTTCGGTAAAAAGTAAGTCTGCCAGGCCCCAAAGAACCCATCCACCTGCCGACTAAAATGCTTGTAACGCCCCAGACTCGTCCCCGCCAGATCATTAATCGCACTCTGCGCCAAAATCGCCGGCGACAGATACCGAAACCCATCGACAAAGCTCTGCTGCCGGTCCACCTGTTCCTCAAAGTGATCAAGTATCGGCTGCACCTTCTTGTCCACTTCCATCTGCACCGCATAACTCAGGCTCGCAAAATCCGCCTGTGGCTTCTCCCCACCCGGCATCAACTCCGGATGGTCCTCCATATACTTCGACAACAACACGCTGCCCTTCGTCTGCGCCTCCTTACCGGCAGTCCGCATCGCCTGCACCATCTCCACACGGCTCGGCACCGGATACATTCCCGTAGCAATAAGATTCGCCACGCTAGGCAACACCAGCACCAGCCCCAACCAACATCCGGCCAGCGACAAAGCATTCGTCGCCGAACTCGTCCCGTATCCATTCACCAGAATCGCCAGGCCAAACCAGAACCCCGTATACAGCGTCATCATTCCAATCCACAACGCCAGCCGCATCCCAACCGTCGGCAGCGACAAATCGACACCCGTCACCAGCGCCCCAACGAGCGTAAACCCAATCACCAGGCCCAGCAACAATCCTCCCCGCAACAACACCTTGCCCGTCACCAGTTGCGCCATCGTAATCGGCTGCGAAAGCGCCAGCAACAACGTCCCCTGCTCCCGCTCCGCCGAGATCATGTTGTAGCCAAGCGCCAGCACCAGCAGCGGAAACAGATACACCAACACAAAGGCCAGATCAAAACGTCCGGCCAACAAATTCGTCGGGTTCTCGATCTCGTCATTGGCGAGTATCGCCTGCTTCGAGCGCAAATTCAGCTTGAAGTAGTAAGGATACAAGTCGCTCTGCCCAATGGCCAGTGTCGCCAGCGGTGCCGGCGGCATCGCAAGATACGGCGCAGCGCTGGTGCCTCCAATTGCACCGGCGCTACGCGGATCTTGAAACCCCTTCGGCTCCATCCGCCCCTCTTCAATAGCCACCAACATACCTTTCAACTTCAACATCCGCTCGCCCTGCTCCGCCTCTGCCGCCGCCAGCGTCTGCCGCTGAAAAGCCACCCACGAGCTACCGTTGTAAAGGCTATAACCCACCAGCGTCGCCATCAACAAAACGACAGCAATCAAAGTCCGGTCGGCCTTCAGCAGACGCCATTCCTGCTTCGCAATCGTGGAAATCATTCTGCGCGCAACCTCTGCGTAGCCGCCCAGCCTGCGGCCAAACTGGCAAGCAAAGCCCAGGCTCCAAGCAATGCCAAACTCCAGGTCTGCTGGCTCAATACAACGCCAACATCAGGCGAGCTGTACTCAAACGCCGGTACCGAAGCCCACAGCTTCTCATCCCCCATATGCGCCGTCTCTGTCTTCGGCGCTCGAGTGATATCAGCATTCATCACATCAATAAACAAGCGTCGATACTTCTCCGCCGCCACCGAGAAATCGCGGAACTGCGCAAAGTCCGTCCCGCTCAATCCCATCGATACAGACCGGATCGCCATCAAGGGTGCCACCAACCCACCCTGCTGTTGCAATCGGTTCTGCGCCTCAAACGTGTCCCACAACTCCCCATACTGCTTGTCGTAAATTTCATTGCCATGGTCTTCGCCGGCTTTCAACGAAATCCCGGCGTAGTTCACCGGCAACTCGTCCAATTTCGACACTTTATATTGCGCCAGCAACTTTTTCTTTAATCCGTCTTCATCAAAACCCTTCTTTAAATCCGCATCCATCCTTTGCGAAAAAGCAAAGCTCGAAGGCGTGCGATATACGGTCCGCGACAAATCGCTAAAAATTCGTGGTGCCGCAAGCCCGTTAAATATCCAGAAGCCCAACAAACATAC
>JBKJUN010000665.1:0-14892 GCA_046590555.1 Bryobacter sp.
CTGAACTGGGAGACAGACGTCAGCCCCGCAATCGCCTATCTCAAATCGGCCAAGGCTGCTGGTTTCGTCGAGCGTATCGGTCTTGGGATCAAGGATCCGGCGTTCGTTCATCGCTTCCTCGCCAAAGAACCCGGCGCACTCGATTACGCTGGCCTTACCTTTTGCCCATCGATCCTGGGCCAACTGATGCAAATCATCGATGCCAGCAACACCCAGCCTTTCGAAGTCACTCTCATGGGCATCAACTACGGCCAAGCCTTCACGCTCACCGAAGACCCGCTCACCGCGCCACCCTTCCTTTACAACTACGAAGCAGCGAATGCTGAAGAACGAGCCCTGATGTCTCGCTACTACAAGATCTGCGGCTCAACGCCGTTGCTGCATCTGGCAGCCGCCGTTGCGGGGCTCCTGGTCGTTCACTTCCCTAAGACGATGACGCAAATCGTGACTTCGACAATGACCCCAAGCCGTCTGGTTGAGACGATGCGGCTGGTACGCGAAGCGGAAGTGCCAGCGCCAGTCTGGGCGGAACTTAAGGCAGCAGAACTGATCCCGCGCGACTTCCCGACTAACTAGGTCCACTCCGTGGTTCTCGAAGACAATCACTACATCTTCCGTCTTCGAGCAGCGTGCCTGGCACAGCCGGAATGGAACCGCCATCAGCTTCGGGCCCTGGATCATGAGATCGCGCTTGCCAATGATGCCGCAACGATTGAGCAGTACCTGAAGGCAAGCGGCGACTTGCTGCAACTAGCGAGGGCAGGCTCTCTCGACCGGGGTGCCAATCTTGTCCGTATCGCCACAACCTATGATGATCCCTGGTTAGCTGCTGCTGCGAGCATTGAATATCTGTACGCTTTTGAGGGCAAGGATCATCTTGAAATGCATGCTGCAATTCTCAGAGGGAAGAATGCGGCATCCTCGCTTCGTGAGAAATCTGCTGTAGTTGGCACTTCTATCGACCGGCTCTTTCAGTGCCTGCTGCGATTCCACACCAGTCATCTTGAAAGGGATTCGAATTGGCTTGCCGTCCAATCCTGCTTTGCGTCTCTTCGATCCATCGACCCTTCATTTTGCGTCCGCGACTGGATCGACCAGCCACGTTATCGCTTGCGCTTGCCCTGGACTTCGAATACTCCACACGATTGGCTCGATGGACTTTGGTCTGGTTATGAATCTTGCTTGCCCTGCTTACCCAGCGACCGCAGTTCTGAATTTGGCCTCGCGCATTCTCGCTGGGTCTCCCGGCTCAAGAGTGGCACCGGGGTTTCGTATACTGCCAAGCCACTGGAGTTGATTCAATCACCTGGCTTTGCGGATATCTACCTGGAGCGTCAAGCCATTTGGGTGGATCCGGTTCTTGCCCGGCATGCAGAGCTAACAAAGCTGGCAATGCAATCCGCAACAACTGCAATTGCCCGTGAAGCAATTGCTGAAGACCGCAGCTTGAATTTTCAGATTGAAGCCACCTGGAACTCACTCCTGCTTTCGACGCTGTTTGCCCCGTTTCGCGCAACTGCAACTCATGGTTGTTTGAAGGACGCTGAAAGCCAGGAAGCAATGGTGCGAGCAATTCAATGCGCTTATTCTCTTAGTGGCTACGGCCCGAGCGCCATCGCGAAAATTCCTATCGTGGAGTGCTATCTGGCGCACAATTTTTGGCCGCGACTCGGCAATAGCGAAGCCTCCATTGGGGCATTGCAAGGCGAGGCTGGTTTTGATCTGCTCCAGCACGCGATCGCATGGAAGCAAGTGTCTGGACGAGTCCACTTTGAGGGATTCACGCCTGCCTTGGAGCTGCTATCCGAGCCAAAGCCCATTCACTATTGGGGTGCGCATAGTGCGCTCATGAGCTTTGGCATCTGATTCGTGATAACCTTCGGCGAAGGAGGATTCGCTCGTTATGGCAGCACATACTTTAAACCTGCAGAATGCCAAGACCCTCACCGTAACGCCCGCCGAAGACCACGACCTGGTTGAAATTCGCGGGGCTGAAGGGCAGCTTGAACTCCGAGTCAAACTCACTCCAGACGGCCCGGTTCTTCAAATGGAAAGTGTCCGGATTTCGCTCAAAGCTTCCGAATCTGTAAACGTCGAATGTAAGAATTTCGAAGTACGTGCAACCGAAAGCGTTGACCTTCATTCCGATTCGACAATGCAGTTGAGCGGTCAGGCCGACGTCCGTGTGAATGCCAATGGCGATGTGATCGTCAAGGGCGAGAAAATCTATCTGAACTAATATGCCTCCCGCCGCAAGAATGACGGACAATGTGTTGCATGACTGGCCCCACTGTCATGCCCCAATTCATCCTCCGGCACCGACTCCAACGCCAATGCCTCATCCGCCGATTCCCATCCAGATCATTCCGGCTGTTGTTCCTACCGTTTTGATCAATAATCTCCCTGCTGCAGTAGTCACTAGCCAAACCTTGCCCTGCATGATGCCAGGTTGCGTGCCGGGGGGGCCGGGCATGATCGCTGTGGGGTCAATGACCGTGTTTACAGGCGGCAAGCCCGCTGCCCGCCTGGGAGATATGGTTAGCTTTCCTGGTTGTGTCGGCCCAATCCCCTGCCCAACCGGAAAGATCATTCCTCCCTGTTCAGTCAACGTCATTATTGGCGGATAGCCCGCCGTGTTTCTTCATCACTTCGAACAACTTCGCCCTGTCTGCCCGCTTTGCCGCCTGAGTCACGGGATAGAAAGTTTTCTCGTCATCGGACAGATCGCCAAAGAAGATAATGGCGAGATCATTGAGGGTTCGCTGATTTGCTCAAATCGCAATTGCCAGCGGGAACATCCGATTATCGACGGAATTCCAGTTGTGCTTGCCGATGCCGCTTCATGGCTAAACAATCAGGTTCTGGGTGTGCTTCGCCGCGACGATTTAAGCGACTTCATCGAATCGCTTCTCGGAGATCTCTCTGGTCACGCTTCCCCTTTAGACCGGGACCGGGGCAACAATGCCATCTATGCCCACTCGCATTGGGCTAAGCATGCGCCAAGCTATCCAATCCTTTTTGACGCGGCAATGCAGCTTCTGGCTCGTCCCCCAAAGGGTGTCTGGATCGATATCGGTTGCTCCCTCGGACGAGGTGCCTTTGAGCTGGCCAAGACGACTGGCAACCTCGTTGTTGGCCTCGACCTTAATTTCTCGATGTTGCGTATGGCCCAAAGAATTCGGCGTGCTGGCAGAGTAAGCTACCGCTCGCGTCGAGTTGGCCTTGTCTTTGACAGCCACGACTACAAGCTTCCCGATTACCCGGTCGATCAGATTAGTTTCTGGTGTGCCGATGTTGCGATTCTGCCATTCGCCGCCAATACCTTCGATGGCTCAATTTGTATGAACATGCTCGATTGCGTCCAGTCTCCGCTTGGCCTTCTCTTTGAGCTGGGACGCATCACCAAGCATTCGTCGGAGTCGATCCTATGCACTCCCTTCGATTGGGCTGCGGGGGCGACAGAGCCCGCTGCCTGGATCGGTGGGCATTCTCAACGCTCTACTCCGCACCAAGGCTCCTCGCTTGCAGAATTGAGACGATTTCTCTCACCGGGCAATGAAGCCGGTATCGATACCGGGCTCTTTATCGAGGCGGATCAAGACAACGTTACCTGGCGTCTCCAGACGCATGAGCGTTCCACTACCGAATACGATGTCTATTTTGCGAGGCTTCGCCGGAAGGGCTAGCCGTTGCGCGCGACTACGTAGGCATGATCTGCCACAGCCGTCGAAACTGGTGCGCCCCAACGCTCTCGCTCTCGCTTCACCCTCAGCGCTGTGAACTTGTCATAGACCTCGTCAATATCCGACTGCGTCAGATCAGGCAAGCTTAATATCGTCTCGCGATGGTTTGCCGGGCGGCTCAAATAGTCTGTTGGCAAATAGCCTTTATCCCTGCACGTCTGAAAGAGATACGTACCGGGGTAAGGATAGAAAACAAAGAAACCGAAGTCGAAGCTGTTGAGCTCTTCAGCTAACTCATAGGTCTCGTCCAACTCTTCTCTGGTCTCGCCAGGAAGCCCCAGCATATAATTTGCGATTACAAAGATTCCGGCTTCGCGTGTCCAGCGAAAAACATCTCGAAAGCGCTGGTTGGTTACCGGGCGCTTCATTACCTCACGTCGAAGCCGCTCACTGCCGCTCTCAACTCCATAGGTGATCTGCTGGCAGCCTGCATCAGCGAGCATCTTGAGCATCGGTTCCGTGACGGTTTCCACCCTGGCATGAAGGCAGAACGGTACCCGGAATTCTTCTTTGTACAGGCGGCAGAATTCCTTCACCCACGGGTGATGAATCGTAAATGTATCATCGAGGAAAATGACGTAGCTGAGACGGCCCTGGTCTCTCAATCCGCGCAACTCGCTGAGTACATTCTCATGAGAACGTCGTCGGCCATATTCGCCCGTTCCCTCATAAAGTTCATTAAACATCCGTGCCCCGCAGTAGGTGCAGGGGAATGGGCATCCACGTTGGGTTGAGACCTGAACCGTGCCGCGTGGTTCTTCCAGCATGTCGCGTGCGGCAAAAGGAAGGCGGTCCAACGGTTCTACCGGTGGCCGCAGCACGGGTCGAAACCCACCACGCACCCAGATATTCGCGATACCGTGCGCAGACTTCTTCGCCTCAAGCGCGTTCACCAAATCAAGCAGGGCTTCTTCGCACTCTCCAAGCCCGGCATAGTCGAATCCAGGGGCGGCCAGGACTCCCTCGGGCGAGAAAGTTGCATGCAGCCCTCCGGCGACAACTGGTACGTCCAGATGCTGGCGAATCATCCCCACCAGGTGTCTGGCTCGCAACCACTGCCGAGTCGTCATTGAAACACCAATCAGACCAGGTTCTGCCTCTCCTACCAGACGCAAAACTTCCTGGTCCGGCATTTCAATTAAGGCGCGAATCAGGATTGCTTCATGGCCGTGTTCGCGCAAGAATGCAGCAAGAAAAGCTGGCCCCAGCGAAGCCATCGCCCACTGACTCTCAGTATCGACTTCGAGAAATACGACTCGCATGAACGCAAGCCTAACATGCACTTAAATTTAGGGGGGAGTTTAGACCAGGGAGGGGAAAAAATTTGGTGGACCTGAACGGGTTCGAACCGATGACCTCTTCCATGCCATGGAAGCGCGCTCCCAACTGCGCCACAGGCCCACTTGACCAACAACTTTAGTATACACCAGCCGTGCGGCTAATCCAACACCACTGCGCCACTACCACGAATTTGATACCGGGTAACCGGCCCAACAACACTTTTGGGATCGAATTTCTTGTTCATCTCGTCGGCCTCGTGCTTGGCCTCGGCAATCGCGCGTTCCTTGCTCAATTCGATCTTCGTCAATATTCCTTCAGCGATAGCCATTTTGCCAGCACCATTCTTGGGGAACTCGATCTCGCCATCGCTCACCTTGATCCGAATCGACTTGCCGCTGGCGGAATCCACCAGATTCATCCAGCAACCCATCATTTGGCAGACCTCAGTGATCTTGCCCTTGACGGCAACGGTCTTGCCAACAAATTTCTCAGGCTCAGAGTAGATCTTTTCAATGCTCACGGGTTCCTTGACGGTGAGCGGCTTACCCAATTTCAATTCGGCGGCAGCCATCAGCCCGGCGCTCAAGCAAACAATTCCAACAAACGATTTCATTTTCAGCTTCTCCTAGTTCTTCTTCGGTCGTGCACTGGATTCTTTGGTCAAACGCACCTTGGCGCCATCCAACTTCTTCTGTACTTTGACAACTTCCTTCTCATCCTTGTCGCTCGGGGCAACAACTGCCCATTCCGACAAGCTGCGCTCCCAGGATCCGATTGCTTCTTTTAGCTTGCCCTGCTTGAAGAATACATCAGCCATGTGGTCATGAACGGTGGGATCTTTGCTGGTTTTCTCGAGCGCCATCTGCAAATACTTGGCTGCTTCCTCCAGTTTGTCCATGCGGTAGTAAGCCCATCCGATGCTATCGAGATAAGCACCATTCTGCGGGTCCTGATCAAGCGCCTTTTGGATCATCGCGAAGCCTTCCGGTACTCGCACGTTCTTGTCCACCAACATGTAGCCCAGGTAATTCAGCGCTCCTGCGTTGTTCGGGTCGGCCTTCAGAATCTTCTGGAACTCAGCTTCGGCAGCCTCAAAATTCTTCTGCTTCTCAAGCATCGCCCCGCGCATGAAAGTGACCGCGTCCTTCTCATCCGGTGTCGTCGATAGCTTCTCTGCCTGGTCGAGTGCCTTGGCCATTTCGCCATAGTTCTTGCCCTTTTCCCAGATCGAGGCGATCGAGAGATAAGTTTCTCGATCTTCTTTACCATCAAGAAGCTTGGTCATCATCTCAGCACCCTGTGCTGCTTTGCCAACTTCGCTCAACAAGATGCCTTTGAGCCGGCGCAAGCGGCGATCATTCGGGCTCTTCTTTAAATATTCGTCAACGGTCGCTTCGGCTTTTGGAAAGTCTTTTGCCTGATGGTAGGTCTCAACAATCTGGGCCTGCATCAGACTGTTCGAGTTCAGGTCGAGCGTAATGATCTCTTCGAAATTCTTGATTGCCTCGGGGAACTGCTCGTAGTTGCGCTGCATGACGCCTAGTCTTTCGAGCAATGAGATCCGCGCAGTCTTCTCCTGTGGAAGATAGCTTTTGCGAGCCGTAGCGGTCAGCATCTCCTTCATCAACGCAATCGCATCCATTGGCTTGCCTTCAGCCTCAAGCAATACAACTTCGTTGAACCGAACATCGAGATTGGTACTGTCCAGATCCTTGGCTTTCTTTGCGTAGTCCCGAGCCTTGTCAAAATTCTTCTTTTGGCGGTAGATTTGCGAGAGGCGCAACACGCTGCCCAAATCCTTTGGCTCATCTTCGACAAGCTCTTCATAGACGCGAACCGCATCATCCAACTGGTCACTCATCACCAGGTTATTAGCCAGTTGGCGCTTGATCTCGGGGTTGCCGCCGCTCAGGTCAAGGGCCTTCTGCCATGCTTTGGCTGCGTTCTTGAAGTCCTTCATCTGCTCATACATCTCAGCCAACTGAGCCATCGCGCGAGGGTTCGGATTCTTCAAGCTAGCCTTCTCAAGCATCGCTGTCGCCCCGGTGACGTCGCCAGCTTCAGCCGCCGCCATCGCGAGACCGGTCAAGGCATCTTCGTTATCCGGGTCGAGTTCTAACACCTTTTTGTAGGCTTTTTCGCTCGTGGCGTTATCCTGGCCCACTTTGCTCAGGCGTCCGAGCATGACCCAGGCTTCGACATTTTTCGGCTCGACATCGGCGATCTTCTGATATTGGTCTATCGCCTTGCGCACCATATCCTCGCGTACGCGATTCGCTTGCGGATCTCCGATCAGGCGGGCAAAAATGCGACCGAGAATGCGGCGAGCGCTCAGATCATTCGGGTTTGCCTTGAGCGCTGCTTCAGCTTCAGTGACAGCGCGATTCCCAAGGCCAGCCTGGACATAAAGATCGCTCAACTCGGTGCTCATAAAGCCGGCAGAGGGGTCCGCTTTGATCGCGTTCTTGTAATAATCAATGGCGGGGTTCAGGTATTCGCTCTTGTTGCCGGATGACGCGGCCAGGTCAGCGAAGATGTGCGCCATCGAATAGTTGAAATACGCCGAGCCTTTATCGGTCTTGGCTGGTTTAGGCGCAGTCTGCTGAGCCCCTGCCACATTACTGGAAAATACGACTAGGCTCAATGCCAACATTATCTGAACTGACTTCTGCATTTTTGAACTGGTCCTTCGCTGGAGGCGCTCCCCGATTTGTCTAACAGTATATCTCCGCTCTTGATTATCGTCGGTCCCACTGCCAGCGGCAAGTCCGCTTTGGCGCTCCATCTCGCGAACAGATTCGAGGGCGAAATCGTCAATTGCGACTCGCTGCAGATCTATCGCGGCATGGATATTGGTACCGCCAAGCCAAGTTTGGCTGAAAGACAATCGTTGCCTCACTTTCTCTTTGACGTACGCAACCCCGATCAGGTTTTTACTGCCGGAGAATACTCTCGCCTCGGCCGGGCTGTCCTGACGGACATCGCCGCTCGCCATAACCTACCTATCGTCACTGGTGGTGCCGGTTTCTACCTCAAAGCTCTCCTTGAGGGTCTCTTTCCCGGGCCGCAGCGATCCGATGAAATTCGCAACCGGCTAATCCAACTGGAAGTCAAAAGGGCCTGTACTCTCCACCGAATCCTCACTTGCTGGGATTCCGCCAGCGCGTTACGGATTCATGCAAATGATGTGAATAAGTTGATTCGAGCGCTTGAAGTGATGCTAGTCGAGCGGCAGCCGCTCGTCATGGCACACCGCAAGCAACGAAATCGACTCGAAGGATTTCGCATTTTGAAACTTGGCCTCAATCCGGTTCGCGCCGAATTGCGAAAGAGAATTGATTCGAGATCCCGCATCATGTTCGAAAAGGGCCTGGTAGCTGAAGTGCGTCAGCTTCGCAATCAAGGCTATGGCCCGGCAGCCAAGGCCATGGAATCTGTTGGTTATCGTCAGGCGCAAGCCTTGATCGAGGGCCAATGCACTGAATCTGAAGCCATTGCCGGCACTGCGCTGCGCACTGCTCAATACGCAAAACGTCAAATGACCTGGTTTCGCCGTGATCCCGAAGTAGTTTGGCTGGATGGGTTTGGTGAAGATCCTGCCGTTCAGTCCCTGTCTGAATCCCTCTTAAACAAATTTCTTGGTTGCGTCATCAATTTTTCTTCTCGTTGACGGAACGAATTCATTCGACCTTCGTACATTCAAGTGTGTAACGCAAGTAACGGCAACTACCAAAGTCGGCTTGACGATACGAATGACCTGGGGACAGATCAGATTTAGGAGTTAACAATACAATGACTAAGAAATTCATGCTCAGCTTTGCTGCCGCCGCACTGATGGTGGCAAGCGCCGCCGAAAAGCACAACATCACGCTCTTTCAGCCTTCCTTCGTCAACGGGACTGAACTGGCTCCCGGTGACTACCGTATGGAACTTGATGGCGATAAGCTCGTCATCTCCAAAGGCAAACAGAAGGTGGAAGTCATCGTAAAGACTGAACAGGCTGATGCCAAGTTCGGTTCTACCTCCGTCCGCTACGCCAATGCCGACGGCAAGTACAAGGTTCAGGAAATCCGCCTCGGTGGCACCAACCGCAAGTTGGTCATTGGTGCTACCCAGGCCGGTCTCTAAGCTTCTTCCCTCCGGCAGAAGTGGCCGATATGCGCGCAATGCTACGCTGAAAGCGATGCGCCGCATATCGGCCTTTTTATTTCTTACGGTCGCATTTTCCTCCACCGCCTTCTCTGAGACTTGGCTGGTCATACCGCTGTTTAATCAGACGGCAAAGACTACGCTCGACTGGATCGGCGAATCTGCTGCGGAGTCCATCTCGGAAGCATTGGTCCGTCAGGATCTTTTGGTCGTTGATCGTGAAGATCGCAAAGAGGGTGAAAATCGCCTCGCTCTTCGCACCAACAGCCCCTGGACTCGCGCGAGCATGCTGAAGCTGGCCGAGGCCCTCGATGCAGATCACCTTGTATTCGGGTCCTATGAACTGGTTCCCGGCTCCGACCCTGCGTCAATGGGTACTCTCAAGATCGTCGCGGCGTCTGTCAATGTTCGCGATCTCCGTCGCGGCGGAAGATTTACCGAATCGGGCCCGCTCGAAGATCTCGCCTCGCTGCAATCGCATCTCGCCTGGCAGGTTTTGCAGCAATCCATGCCGAAGTCGGCCCCCAGTGAAGAACAATTTCGTCAAGCTCGCACTAATATTCGAGTCGACGCCGTCGAGAATTACGTCCGCGGATTGCTCGCCACTTCACCCGAAACCCAGGAGCGATTTTTTCAACAAGCCCTTAAGCTCGACGCACGCTATTCCCAGGCTGCCTTTCAATACGGGCGGTTACTATTCCGGCGAGACAACCTCTCCAGTGCTGCGCTCCAACTGGAGAAGGTACAGAGCTGGGACCCTCACTTTCGTGAAGCCAACTTTCTGCTAGGGCTCGCTCGCTTTCGTCTCAAAGACTTCAAAGCCTCTGAAGCTTCTTTTCAGCGCGTCAGCAAAGAGGTGCCACTCAGCGAAGTACTGAATAATCTGGGTATCGCCCAGTTGAGGCTCAACATGCCCGAGGCGCTTGAGAACCTGCGCCGAGCGCTCGAAGGCGATGATAAAGACCCCACCTATCATTTCAATCTCGGGGTCGCCTTACTGTTGCGAGGTTCGTTTCAGGACGCAGCCGACCAGTTTCGAGCCACGCTGGATCGCGACCCGCGAGATCAGGAAGCAACCAAGCTGCTGGGCCGCTGCCTGCGCCCACAAAGTGGCATCCCCTCACGCGAAGAACTCTTCGGAAGCGAACGTCTCAAGCTTGAATACGAAGAATCAGCCTACCGCCAGCTAAAGGCGCTGATGGCTCCACAAAAAAAATGAGCCGGTCCGAAGACCGGCTCAGCCAAGCATTGCTACTTTCGACTACAGCTTAGTAGCGGTAGTGATCTGACTTGTAAGGGCCATCGGCAGGAACACCGATGTACTCTGCCTGCGCAGGAGTCAGGATAGTCAACTTCACGCCGATCTTTTCGAGGTGCAAGCGCGCCACTTCTTCGTCGAGGTGCTTCGGCAGGATGTAGACACCCACTGCGTACTCGTCCTTCTTCTTCCACAGATCAAGCGCAGCAAGCGTCTGATTGGAGAAGCTGGCAGACATCACAAAGCTAGGATGGCCAGTTGCGCAACCCAGGTTCACCAGGCGGCCTTCAGCCAGCATGTAGATGCTGTTGCCAGTGGGGAAAGTGTACTTGTCTACCTGAGGCTTGATGTTCAGGCGTTCTACACCAGGCTCTACGTTCAACTTATCGACCTGGATTTCGTTATCGAAGTGGCCGATGTTGCAAACAATCGCCTGATCCTTCATGTGGCGCATGTGCTCGAGGGTGATCACATCCACGTTGCCAGTCGTTGTGACATAAATATCGCCAATGCCCATCGTCTCTTCGATGGTTGTGACCTGAAAGCCTTCCATTGCGGCCTGCAGAGCATTGATCGGGTCGATTTCAGTTACGATTACGCGTGAACCCATGCCGCGCAGTGAATGCGCAGAGCCCTTGCCTACGTCACCATAACCGCAAATTACCGCTACCTTACCAGCAAGCATGATATCGGTAGCGCGCTTAATGCCGTCAGCCAGGCTCTCCCGGCAACCGTAGAGGTTGTCAAATTTCGACTTCGTTACCGCATCGTTGACATTAATTGCCGGCACAAGCAGCTTCCCGTCGTTCAACATCTTGTACAAACGATGAACGCCCGTGGTGGTTTCTTCGCTGATACCCTTCCACTCGGCAACAATCGGATGCCAGTAATTCTTGTCTTCGGCGTAGACCTTCTTGAGCAGGTCCTTGATTACTTTTTCTTCGTGTGAGCCGGAAGGAGTGTTTACCCAATCCGAACCGTTTTCGAGTTCATAACCTTTGTGGATCAGCAGCGTAACGTCGCCGCCGTCGTCGATCACTAGCTGCGGGCCCTTACCCTTGCCATGGTCGACTGCCCTCAAGGTGCAGTCCCAATACTCTTCGAGAGTTTCACCCTTCCAGGCAAATACTGGCACACCAGCGGCGGCAATAGCCGCTGCGGCGTGATCTTGAGTCGAGAAAATATTGCAGCTCGCCCAACGCACATCTGCTCCAAGATCCACCATCGTCTCAATGAGAACGGCGGTCTGAATCGTCATGTGCAGCGAACCGGTGACACGAACACCAGCCAGCGGCTTATCCTTGGCATACTTGGCTCGAATGGACATTAAGCCCGGCATCTCGTACTCGGAGACGGAAATTTCTTTGCGGCCCCACTCGGCTAAGCCGAGGTCAGCGACCTTATATTCGGTCGCAATTTTGGTTGCGGTTGCAGACATGATTTGAGAATAACACAAATTTTGTACTCATCATGATTTATTGATACACTCATTCAAAGGCTATGGCTGCTCTCCTGAAAAGTCTCAAATTGCTCGGCGACGAGTCTCGTCTCCGCATACTCCGCTTGCTGATGCAGGAAGTACTGAGCGTAGCCGAATTGCAGGAAATCCTTGGCATGGGCCAAAGCCGGATCTCGATGTCACTGGCTCAACTCAAGCAGGCCAACCTGGTGGACTTGCGCAAGAGCGGGCAAAAACATCTCTATCGATATACGGGCGATACAACGGTAACAAACCTTATCGAACAAACTTCCCAGGAAATTAGCGAATCATTGGACGATGATAGTGGCCTTTCGCTGACGCTGAAGAAACGCAAGGATCGAGTGCGCGCCTATTTCGACGAATTGGCCGGTCGCTTCGGTCGCCACTACGTTCCTGGCCGATCCTGGAAGGCTCTGGCAGAAATGTTGCTCAAACTCCTGCCCCCTATGCGCATCGTTGACATCGGCGCTGGAGAAGGCACCTTATCTCTGCTTCTCGCCCAAGGTGCTGAACGCGTCATCGCCGTCGACAACTCTGAACAGATGATTGCCTACGGACGTGAAGCCGCAGCCAAGGCTGGCGTCAAAAACCTCGAGTACCGCCTAGGCGACCTCGAAGAACTTCCCCTCGATGACAATTCCGTCGACCTCGCCCTCTTTAGTCAAAGCCTCCACCACGCTATTCATCCTCTTAATGCTCTAAAGGATGCCCATCGCGTGCTGCGTCCCGGTGGCAAGCTCTTTGTCCTCGATCTCAACCGCCACAACTTCGAAGAAGCCCGCGATCTCTACGCAGACCTCTGGCTTGGCTTCTCCCAGGTAGAACTGGCCGAGATGATGAAGAAAGCCCACTTCCGATCCATCGACATTGCGGTGGTACACCGCGAAGAAGAATCTCCATTTTTTGAAACTATTTTGGCCACAGCGGATAAGATGTAGCCGTGGCCGGTCACATCTATCAGCAATTGAACGCCTCTTTGCGGGAATTGCTCAACAGCGGCGGTTTCAGCGAAGGCGACAAATTCCTTACCGAACGTCAGGTTGCAGAACGATTCTCGGTGAGTCGCATCACTGCCAACAAAGCACTTGCCAATCTCGTCGCCGAGCACCACCTCGAATTCCGCAAAGGCATCGGAACCTTCGTCCGCCGGGGCACTCTCGACTACAACCTGCGCAGCCTTACCAGTTTCACCGCCATGGTCGAATCGCTCGGGCGCAAGCCTGAGACCCGTGTTCTCCAGTTCAAATACATGGAAGCAGGAATTCCCGAACTTAACCACGAGCCGGTCTACTTCGTAGAACGGCTCCGCCTCGCCGATGGCCTCCCTGTCATTCTGGAAAGACGACATTTTGTAGCTGGACTATGCCCTGGACTCCAGGAAGCCGACCTTGCCGCGTCCATTTACACACTCTGGCGAGAGCGTTTTTTTCTCAACATCGCAGGGGCCGAGCAAACCATTCGAGCGGTGAACATACAAGGCCAAGACGCCGAACTGCTGCGCCTCCAGCCAGGCGCTGCCGGCCTCTTAAATACCTCGACAGGATTCCTCGACGGTCGTCGCTGCCTTTGGTTTGAGCAGACGCTATACCGCGGCGATACCTATGAATTCTTTAATCGACTCGGGTATGTAGAGGCTCCAGGCTCAGCCGTTGGCCGGCTGATTTCGCCCGCTCATCTAAACTTCTGAGCCACTCGTTAGATTCAATTACTCTTCAAAGCTTAAGCTGCTAAATATTGTTAATCGCGCCATTTGATAAAGCTTATAGATTTGGCCGATTTGCGCATTCCTTCAAAGGCAGTCAAGCAGATCTGGGTTCAGCCCTGCTCAGAAGGGATCCTGCTACATTTCGCTTGATCTTGGAGTCCACATGAAATCCCCCAGCGCGCAATTGGCTAACGTCTTTGCGTTCATCTTACTGCTCGCTGCTGCCACCTTCGCAGCCGTCAACGGCACTGTCACCGGTACAGTCCGCGATCCGTCTGGCGCAGGAATCCTTGGGGTTTCTATCACCCTTACCAACACTGCCCAGGGCCTGATTACAAATACAGTCACAGACGCTTCCGGCAACTTCTCATTTCCGAGCCTTCCCGTAGGCCGTTACGATATACAGTTTGAAGCGTCTGGCTTTAGCAAAGACAAAAAGCTTGGGCTAGTGATCGAAACTGCTAGCGCGATCAAGATTGAGACGACTCTGCGATTGTCTGAGAGGTCAGAAGAAATCACTGTCTCCGATACCTTCAGCCAAGTCCGAGTGGAGACCATAAGCACCCAGGTTGGTGAGGTGGTGAGTGGGAGCAGGATGACTGCAGTAGCTTTGAATGGGCGCAGCTTTACCGACTTGCTGGCTCTCCAGCCGGGAATTACACCCATCCCAACGCAGCAGCCAGATTCGATTGTCATGGCCGGCGCAGCGGTTGCAATCGCGCCCTCGGGCGGCCTCAATCCAGGCAATCAATCCATCAGCGGACAACGCGAAGACGCAAACGGATACATGATCAATGGCGGCGACGTAAAGGAACTTATGAATGGTGGTACCTCCATTGTTCCCAACCTCGATGCGATCGCCGAATTCCGCATCCTCACCAATAACTACGATGCCGAATATGGAAACTATAGCGGCGGCGTCGTAAACGTAGTCACAAAATCGGGTTCAAACGAATTGCACGGCAATGCCTTTGAGTTCTTGCGCAATACTGCCATGGACGCCCGTAATTTTTATTCACCAGAGCGAAGCTTTTATCGCCAGAACCAATTTGGCGGCACAATCGGCGCACCGATTCGTAAGAACAAGCTCTTCTTCTTTGCCGATTATCAGGGCACAAGAACGAGCCAAGGCGTCGATACGGGCTTGATTCCAGTGCCGAGCCAGGCAAATCGGACCGGTAATTTCCTCGATTCAACTGGCGATCTGGATGGTTTGGTGAGTGGTTCCTATCTGGCCAATATCCTCTCCAACCGCCTCGGCTATGAAGTCACAACC
>JBKJUN010000796.1:0-10242 GCA_046590555.1 Bryobacter sp.
CCGCCCAGCACGGTATAGACGATCACGATAAAGCCCATCAGGATCGTGGTCGTGCGATCATCCCACCCCAGGATCACCGTCAGCACCACAGCCGGGGCATACAGAATCATCCCCACAGCCAGGCCACGTTGAATCAAAAAGATCAAACTCACCAAAGCTCGTGTCTTGGCATCAAACCGCTTCTCAAGATACTCATAGGCGGTAAATACATTGGCATTGCGAAAGCGCGGCGCAAAGAACGCACTCACAATGATCATCGCAATCGGCAGACCAAAGTAGAACTGGATAAACCGCATCCCGTCCGCATAGGCCTGGCCAGTCGTGGAAATGAACGTCACCGCGCTCGCCTGCGTCGCCATAATCGACAACGCAACCGTGTACCAGGGCAAGGATCGGTCTGCCAGCAGGTACCCCGACACCGTCGACGTCTTGCGGCTCTTCCAAAGCCCATAGAAAACGATAAACCCAATCGTTCCCACCAGAACAATCAAATCGAGAGTTCTCATAAACGGAAGGATGCGGTGAACACCGCCAAAGCTCCTATGATCGCGATCAAATACAACACCACCGCCCAATAGATCCGCTTCCAACTTCCGAAGAACGGCGCGCTCTCTGACTCAGGCGGCAGCATTAATTCTTACCTACACTGAGGAAATTGGCGAAAATCCGAAACGCCCCAGGCACGCCCGCCGGCAACTGACGGAACCAGGCTTCACCCGTAAAGATATAATTGCCCTTGCCATACTTCGTGTACAGCGTGCCACCCATCGTTGGCTTCTCACCAGGATCATTGGCCGAAAACAAAGACTCATAGCGCTCATCCCACTTGTTCGCATAATAGAGCCCACGTTCCTGAACCCAACCTTGAAAATCTTTCGCGCTGATCTGATTTGGATACTGCAGGAGCCTGTGATCCGGCTTCGGAAAGTTCATCGTTGCCAACTCATCGGTAACGCGATCCCGCGACACCGTAATCGGATAAGGCCCCACCTTGCTCAGCAGCAGCGGGTCGCCGCCAAAGAAGCCACCTTCCTGTACGTTGTACTGCACAATGTAGGTGCCGCCCTTGGCCACATATTCATCAAAGATCCGCTGCGCATTCGCACGCAAGTCAGGCCGGGTGTTGTAAGCCCGAACTCCGGTAACGATCGCATCAAACTGCGAAAGGTCACCCGTGGTTAGATCCTGCTCCGTCAGCATAATCACTTCGCTACCCAATTGATGCAAGGCATCCGGCACCTCATCACCGGCACCCATCACATAACCCACGCGCTTGGCCAGATTCTTACCCGTAAACCGCACCAGCTTGGCGGTAGCCTTCGGCGCCAGCGTCTGTGGAGGAATATGCGGATACTGAATCACCCGCGTCCCCTGCGTAATCTCACGTCCGCCCACAACAGCAACGGCCGTAAGCGTACCCGTATTCTCGCCAGCCGGAGGAGTCACTACAAAGCTCAGCGTCTTCTCTTCAGATGCCGCCTTGACACTAAAGTCCAGCGCAGCCGGCTCCACTCTCCAGTCTTGGGGCACGTTCAATTTCAGGCTCCCCTTCGTGTCGGCCATATTCGCAGTCAAAATCACTTCGACCCTCCGCGACTCAACACCCGGAAACACCAGAGCATCCAGCGCAAGCCGCACCGACACCGGCGGGACAATCGTAACCGGACGCGTCAACTCACCAATACCACGATCCACATAACGATTCGTGATCTCGCGCGTCAATGTAATCTCGCTACCAGCCACCAAAAACTTCATCGTCGCAATCACCGGAGCAGGGCTCTGCGGCCGCCCCAGCAAATTCATATCAGACACATTAAACATCGCGTCGCTCTGTTGCTCCACCAGGAAGTACGGCTGCGTCAAAGGCGCATCAGCAGCTACCGCCCAATCCAGCGGCACCGTCAACGTCTTGTTGCGCTCCAGCTTCGTCGCCTTTGCCAAATTGGCCACTCCAGGCACGCCGCTAAACGCAACGCTCTGCAAACTTACTTCTTCTCCGTTACGCTGAATCGCTGCAATCTTGATCTTTGCCGTCGCACCTTGCACAGCCAGATACTTGTCAGCCTGCAACTCGGTCCAAAGCCCGGCAACCAGCGCAATCGCCTCATCCAGATCCTTCAGCTTCAACACGCTGTAATGATCCGTCCGGCCTGCCAGCAACTTCCGCGCATCCAGCAAATGTGGCAACACGGCCGTAGGCTTCGCCCCATCAAACTCCTTGGCAGCCTTGGCCAGCAACTCACCAATCTTCACTGCCCCTGGCACGCGATTCCAGGTAGTATCAATGCCTTCCCAGAGATCCTTTTTCATCGGCTCGCCCTTGATGAACGAGAAGAAATTCACTTGCGCACCCTTGCGCTCAGCCGCACCCATCGCCTGACTCTTATGCTGTGAACGGCTCCAACCGGCAATCTCGCCATACCCATAACCGAGATAAGGATCAAACTCGCCCACGTCCATCGACACCTTGTCTGGCTGGCTCGCCGGATCCACCTCAATCTGCCGCATCGACCCAAACGAATTCCAAACCAGCCGCTTCGCCTGCCACACCTCAACAAACTTCAACTGATCAGGAAACTTCTTCGGATCAGCAGCCGCTGCAAATGCTTCATCCGCAACCAACGCCGAGGTCTGGTGATGTCCATGACCGTCATCGGGCGTACCCGAGAATCTGCGAATGATCACATCCGGCTGATACTTCCGAATCACCCAAACCACATCCCGCAGAATATTCTCGCGGCCCCACTTCTCCATTGTTTCTTTCGCCGTCTTCGAAAACCCGAAGTCGATCATCCGAGTAAAGAACTGTTCCCCACCGTCAATCCGTCGCGCTGCCAGCAATTCCTGCGTTCGGATCACACCAATCTCGACTCCCTGCTCAGACCCAATCAAATTCTGCCCACCCTCGCCCCGATTCAGCGACAGATACGCCGTACGTACCTTCTTCCCCCGAGCGAGGTACGCAATCACGCCAGTATTTTCATCATCGGGATGAGCGGCAATCATCAAAACACTTCCAACCACATTCAGCTTGTCTAAAGCTTGTTTGGTCTCAGGAGCCCCACGAAAGGGACGCTGGGCCGACAGTGACAACACCATGGCCAAAAACAAAACGGCGAAACGCATACGTATCAGTGTATCGTTCCGCCGCCAAAACTAGTAAAACTACCTACGCGCCTTCTTTTTCTATCTGCGCCATCAAATAATTCGGCAAACCCATTTGCTCAATCATAGTGAGCTGAGCTTCTAGAAAGTCAGCATGACCTTCCTCGTCCTTCAGAATGCTCTCAAAAAGATCCCGGCTGCCATTGTCACCTACTGCAACTGCCACAGCTACAGCTTTATTCAATCGCTCGATCGCCTGCAGTTCCAAATCCAAATCGTATTCGTGCATCTCTTTTACGGTCTGCCCGATCCGCAATTTGAACAGCTCTTGCATATTGGGCATGCCGTCCAAAAACAACATGCGCTCAAGAACAGCTTCGGCGTGTTTCATCTCGCCGATCGCTTCCATTTTTGTAAATTTCGCGAGGCCCTTATAGCCCCAGTTGTCCATCATCTCCGAGTGGAGGATGTATTGACTAATTGCGGTCAACTCCGCTTTCAACACCTCTTGGAGGTGGTGGATTACTTCAGGATTGCCCTTCATGCTTCCAATCTAACAGGTCAGCTCCCGGCTCAGCGCATCTTTCATCACTTTCTCAGGAGCCTTCTGCCCAGTCCAGATCTCAAATCCGATCACGCCCTGATACACCAGCATCGAAAGGCCATCGAGAGTCTTCAGCCCAAAAGCCTTCGCATGGCTCAGCAACATCGTCTCTGCCGGATTGAACACGGCATCGCAAACAACCAGCCCCGCAGGAGCGCCTCGAAGATTCACAGCCGACATCGCCTCCACATTCGGAAACAGCCCAACACTGGTCGCATTGATCAACAAATCGGCCTCAACCGGCACCTCAAGACAAGGGTCCGGCCACAACAGGAATTCCGCCCTGACTCCAGTCTTCTTCACCAGATCATCCACCAGATCTTGCCCGCGATCCGCCGACCGATTCACTACAACCAACCGTTCAACCCCGGCCAAAACAAGCTCGGTCGCAATCGCTCGCGCTGCTCCGCCAGCCCCCAGCAACACCGCAAACTTTCCCTTCGGATCCACTTGTGCATCCTCACGCAAAGCACGCAAGAATCCACGCCCGTCCGTATTCTCGCCAACCCAAAGATCTCCGTCGCGCACCACAGTATTCACGGCACCGATCAATTCAGCCTCGCGGCTTAGCCTGTCCAGATGCGGAATCACCGACACCTTATGAGGAATCGTAAGATTAAACCCACGAAAACCCATCGCTTTAGCTCCGACTACTGCGGCAGCCAAATCTTCGGGCTGCACCTCAATTGTGAGATACCGCCAATTTAAACCCAGCGCCGCAAACGCAGCCTCCTGCATCGCCCCTGTCGGGTTCTCAGCTACCGGAGTTCCAAACACTCCAACCAACTCCGCTTGATAGTTCATTGGTTCCCTGCCGAAACTTTCTGAACCTTCAGGCGAGCCGCATCACGAACCCATTGCTCCAAAATCTTGTAGCCCTGATCATTCGGGTTAAACCGCCGCCCGCCCTGATGCCCGTCTTCCTTCCCACTTTGCACGTTCAGCGGCTTGCGCAAGATCTTCGATTGCTCAACCGAATTCTCATTCACCCGCTCCAGCAACGCCCGGTAATTACTAGCCAGCCCCTGCATCTTCACATAGCCAAGATCATCCGCATTGGACAACTCCATCGACGGCACACGCCCCGCCAAACCATGACAACCCAAACAACTCATCTGGTCCTCACGATTAGGCTTCGTCATCTCGGGCGCTACCCAATCCCGAAAATACTCCCAGTTCCTCTTCCACCCAGGGCTCAGTTTGGTAATCTCATCAGGCTCTTTCTCGAAATACTGCGGACTCGCCTTGGCCAGCACCGGAGCAATCTTCGGATTCTTGCGAACAATCGGATCCCCAGCCAGACTCAACGCCGCCCGCCTTGTCCGCCCATCGCTCTTGTTCTCAAGCGACTTCAAAAACAAATCAATCGACCGGTCCCGCACCGCCGCAAACTCTGGCGGCAACTGCTGCTCAGCCCCTACCTCCGGCACTTCCTGCCCAAAGCGCAACATCCACTTCACCGCCGGAACCCACAACCGTTCCTGCATCGGCGTATCAAAAGACTTCGGGTAATAGCTCAGCAACATCGGCGTCTGCAAATCCGGATTGTTATGCAGGATACCTGCAATCTGCTGAGAAACATACCAGTCCAGCGGGTCCTTTTCCATCTGCAACAACTGGCGCGTATTCTCTTCCAGCTTCCCTCGATCTGCGCTCCAACTTGGCAACATGATCTTGTAGAAGATCCGCTGCTGCTCCTCACTCTTGGGCAGATTCCAGCGGGCCCGCTGGAACAACTTCACAATCGGCCCCACCAATTCCGCTCTACGTTCCGGTTCATTCGCCCCTCGATAAAACTGCTCCATTAGCGGCTCAACAAACTCCTGCGACGCAGGCAAGGTAATCAACCGCGGGTCAGCCAGCGACGTCGAAGCCATCGTCCGCAAATTCTCCGGCCCGGTCGAGGCGTAATCAAGCAGCTTCTTCTGCAGCGGATCATGAATGATATTGGCCGAAGCCTCAATAGCCAGTTTCAAACGCACAGGATCTTTATCGCGCTCACTCCGGTTCCAAAACGCCAGCACAGCCTTCCCCATCATCGGCGCAGCATTCTCAGTGATGTAACCCATCTGCCCCGGCCCGCCATCTCCACCAGCCTGGCTGTAGTAAGTCGCGGCAATCGCCGTCAACCGGTCAATCAAAACATCCGGCACTTTCCCATCCAACCGCTTCGACAGTCCCTCAAACAAATCCGACAGTTCCTTGTACTGATGCTCCTTACTAGGATTCGCCCTCTGCCCGTTGGCAATAAACAAAGCCTCCACCTGATACCGCAACGCATTCTCAGCCAGCACACTAGGCTCATCCCTTTCGAGAGCCCGCATCACCGCAGCATTCACAGCTTTGCGAACAGGCGGATTGTAAATCCACCAATTCCAGGCCGCCCGCGCCGCCCACGATCTCACCGCCGGCGAAGCATCGTCATTCATCATCCGGTCCAGATGCGAAGTCAAACGATCAAAGCCAACGCTGCTCCGGCTCATCACCGCATCGGCCCGCATCACCAGAGCCCCGGCAATCGTCTCGCGAGTCAAATCATCGCCCGTCTTGGCCAGATCAAACACATAGTCCCAGCCCTTGTCGTCAAGCAACGACTGTCGCAATCCCCACCTTGCCGCCTCGCGAACCATCTTGGACGAATCCCCTGCCCCAGCCAACTGCGCCGACACGCCGCGGTCGTCCCGCAAAGCCCCCAAAGCAATCTGGGCAAAATACCGAACCGCCACCATAGGGTGCTTCGTGCCCGGCAATACCAGCTCAAAGTACTGCCGGTCTTCAGGCTTCAAACCCAACTGCGCCATCGCCCGAAACCTTGCTAGTGTATCAAGCAAACTCTCCCCGGCCTTCGCCTCATAATCCGCCCGTACCGGCGCAACGGCCTTCATCGGATAAAGCCGCGCCAGCGCATGCTCCACATAAGCCGTCGTCACAAACCCTGTAAGCGCACTCTTGTTCCACCGCCCATAGGGATCCTGCGTCTTCAGCAGCCAATCGACACCCTTCTTCACCACCTCTTCGCGATCATCAAAACCAAGAGCCCCAAAAGCCGTCAAAGCAAGCGCCGTAGGCGCAGGGTCACATTCACCCTTGGCATCGAATGCCCAACACCCTTCCGGCTTCTGCAGTTTCCTCAGGCTCCACTCATCCTCATGAATCTGATCCAGAATCTTCGCTTCCAACTTGTGCCCCGCCATCGGGAAAATCTTGCGGAAGAACTCCACCCGGTTCGCATGATCGTCAACATACTTCGCCTTCAAATCCAGCAGCTTCTGAGCCTTCTCCTCCAGCGCCTCAAAGTACTTCGGATTCTTCGTATCGCGCCACGCCCGCTCAAGAATCGTACCCGCAAAACGGTACACCACCGCCTGCCCATAATTCGATCCGGGCCCCGCCGCATTGATCCCGCTAGGGTCTGCCGACTGCAACATAAAATTCGCCGTCCGCAACTGCTGCGTAGAATGTAATCGCTTCGGCCCGGTCAGCATCTCCGCCATCACCACATTGAATCCAGCCGCCCGCGTCCCCGCCGGGCCATCCCCCAAATCAAGCGGCGACAGACTCGTATTATTTGCCGCCTCAACCAGCTCATTCGTAGGCCGCAAGCACTCATACATCGTATTGATCAACTGCCGCAGATTGTGAGTCGTCTCCATCGGATACCCGTTCAACATCGGCATCGCCGGCCCCCACACACTCGATTGCGTATGGCAGCTCATACAGATCGTCCCGAGCAACGACCCCGTATCGCGAATCCGGCGATCCACCGAAGCTCCCCGCGGCCGGTTCAAAATCCACGCATGAACCTGCGTCATATGGTCATACATCGCCTGCTGCACAGCCTTGCGAGGATCCGTATGCGGACCCAAATCCTTCACCCGAAGCTCCACTTCATAACCCGGTGAATTCGACTCCACCGCCAGATAATAAACACCCCCAGGAACAAAACGCCGCGTGATCGCCGTCCGGTGTTCCTCAAGCTGTTGGTGCACGCGCTCATTCGCGTTCTGCCCATCCTTGTATTCATTGCCATCGGCACTAAACACCCGCAACCGCGCCACCACAAACGGGTCCGGCAACATCAAACTAGCCGTAAACAACTTCGGCACAGTCCCCTTGAACTCCAGTCGAAAATAATCATCCCCCTTACCGCGAGTCACCTCTCCATTGTCGAAGTATTCAATGTCATCAGCCCCACCCACGATGTGTTGGTTCCCATCCTGCAGCACCACCGTCTGAGCCTCGGCAATGGAGTTATTCGGCTCCACCTCAAGCGTCATGCCACGCGTCGCAACACCCAGGTTCACCGGCTTCACCTCAGCCCGCCACGCCACACTCAAACCCGCAGGCCACGGCGTCAATTTCGGATAGGGCTTGAGCAAGGCAATGCTCCCGATCTCACGCCACCGGGGCTGATTGAACAGCGCATCCTCGTTCTCAACAGCTTTGGCCGTCAACTTGTAAACTCCGGCTTTGGGCGCGCGAAAGTAGAAGAACAAATCAGGATCGAGAGCGTGAACCACCTTCTTCAGGCCACCAAATTCAACCAGAATCCGGGCATTGGCAGGCAGCTTCGAGACGCCAGGCAACCCAGCTGAAACCTCCACCACATCACCAGCTTTCAGGCTCACAGACTTCTCAAAAGTTCCCGTGAACACACCTTGGCCCAGAGCCGAAACAGCGAAAAGAAAAATTAGATAGCGCATACTGGAGTTGAAGAACATCTTTTCATATACAGCCATGCTTTGGGAAGTCATACTCTTGATCCTCTCGGTAACACTACTCTGCTGTTACTCGATTGCCCAGGAAGTGCTCAACAACTACCGCGACAACCGTCGCGCCCAGGCGATGGGCAACCAACTCAGCCAGCTTCCAGGTAAAACGATCTGGGAAGCCGAAAAAGTCTTCGGCCCACCAACTGAAATCGTCGAAGGCACCAGCGGCCGCCACCTCTACGTCTGGAAAGCCCTCAACCTCCCCACGATCCCAAAAGGCAACGGCCTCCTCGTAGTCACCCTAACCGTAGGGCCAGACGGCTCAGTAGCAGAAACCCACTGGCAGCAGCGCGGCTAGCGCAAACGACTGCAGCACCAAAGTGGTGCATAATGATGTCATGAGAGCGGAAACGAAGACGGTGCGCCAAAGCATCACCCTGCCGGTCAAAACTGCAACTCAGGTGCGCACGATGGCGAAGTCAAGGCGGCTCAGCGCCACTCGAATGCTCGTGGAGTTGATCGAGAACGGCATCGAAGCGGAAAAGCGCAAACAAAAAGAGTTTTTCGACTTAGCCGAACGATTCCGCAACGAGCGCGACCCAGAAGAATCAAAACGCCTGGGCGATCAGTTGGGTCGCATGGTTTTTGGCGGCTGAATTGCCGAAGATTGAGCGCTGGGAGAACTTCCCGCATGCCGTAAGGCAACATCTGATCGAACGCATGCGGGACCGGGCGATTAGCATCACTGATTTGAACCAGCTTCGGTTATGGGTCGACACCAACCCGGAAGTCCCTGTTGGCGATTGGGTCAAGGACTTCGGTACCTTCAAGATATGCGGCAAAGGTAGTCTAGCCAAGACCTTCCTGCTGCGCGGCCAAGCAGCCAAAGGGGACAAGCTTTAGCTTCAAGTTTTACTTGCCAGTAAAAGAGCCTGATGGATCACTGGCGCAATTGACGTTACCCGCCAGATTCGTACCTCCGCGCAACACCGGGATGCTGAGTATCAACGCTTTTAAGCTCTTCCTTGACTTGACGCAAATGGGCAAAAGAGACATCGACCATATTGGCGTACCGATAAATGTTGCTCACCCAGCGAAATCGAACACGCACGGAATACTTTTTTCGGAACTATGGGCCAATTTCCGCATTGCCGACCATACGGAGAGAATCTCCACCCGGGCATTGCATGTCTCGCCGTCAGAAGTAATTTGATTGGAATCAGCAAAAGGAGGTGACACACAGCCTGACTGCTGCAACCTTTTGTTCGGAAAGTCGAGCACAAACGCTTACTCAATCATTGCTTCCATTTGGGGCGCACTTAGGACTTGCGGGAAACGATGCGCTTCATCTCGATCTTATGGAGTCCGTGGGTGTTGAGCCAAGGTTGTTCTCGACTTGGCCAGAACTGACATCCCCAAGCCTTTTTCAGGTATCCGCTTGGGCGGATCATCTTGCTAAATATACCGTTGCCACGGTTTGATCCATCAGTGACGATGAGACCTCCTTCGTCCGGAAAGTGCTGGAGAATGCGTGGAAGCCACTCCTTCCCGAGAATGTACAGCCCACTGCCACCTTCGCTTGGGGAGTCCCTTCTATAAAAAAAGACGTGGATGAGAGGCAACGAATCAACGTAATCGTTGAGATTGCTTTGCACAAAGGTTACCGATGGAAGACCCGCAGTTGGTTCCGGATGACGAAATCCGCGAGGACGACGAATATCGCAGTAAATAATCTCTTCGACAAATCCAGCTAGCAGTCGACGTGGCTCCTCGATGTCATTATCGCAACACGGATAAAATGCTCTACGCAACGAGACGTGC